>JBBRIB010000060.1:0-11056 GCA_038221745.1 Verrucomicrobiales bacterium | reverse complement strand
CGTGGTCGTTACTGTGGAGTTGGAAGAAGATACGGCAGAACTCCTGCGGGAGGGGACACGTTTTTGGGTGGTGCGGCCGCGGGTTTCCACCACGGATATTTCCGGCCTTGGGACTTTGCTTACCGGGGCTTACATCGAACTGGATCCAGGGCCTGCGAATGGGCCGAGGGTGCAGGATTTCAAGGGCTTAGAAACCCCACCGGCGACCAATCAAAACATCCCTGGGCGGCGTCTCTCGCTCGTCGCCGAGGAGGCGGGTTCCTTGGTGGCGGGATCGCCGATTTATTTTAGAGGCTTTGAAGTGGGCAGAATCGAGAGCCGAAAACTAAACGGGGATGGAATCAAGGTGACTTATGATGCCTTCATCAACGAGGAATATGGGACTTTGGTGAAGGAGAACACCCGATTTTGGAACACCAGCGGGATTGACATCAGCGCCGGGGCGGATGGCTTCAAGGTCAGGACTCCCTCTTTTCAAGCGATGCTTTCCGGTGGGGCAAGTTTCGGGGTGCCCGAAGGTTTGCCTCCCGGAAATGCAGCGAAGGATGGCATGACCTTTACCCTGTTCAGCGATGAGGATGCGGCGGATGGCTCGGCATTCAATCCGACGATGAAGTTTTTGATGTTGTTCGATCAGTCTGTCAGAGGTTTGAAGCGCGGGGCACCTGTGGAGTTCCGGGGCATTCTTATTGGGCGGGTGGCGGACATTTCTTTGGATTACCTGAACGATGCGAAAGACACGCGGATTCCGGTGTTGGTGGAGATCGATCCTTCTTTGCTGCAACACAGGACGCGCGAGGAGTTTTTAAAACCTGACTTTGTGTTTCTCCGGTCGGCTGTAAAGGATGGCCTGCGGGGTGCGCTGAAAACGGGCAGTCTCCTGACAGGTGCTTTGTTTGTGGACTTGGATTATTATCCTGATGCGCTTTTTGCGGATTTAGTGACGTTAGGAGACTTGATTGCGGTGCCGACGGTGTCATCAGGGCTGGCCCAGTTGGAAGCGAAGTTCACGGCGATTCTCGATAAGGTGCAGGCGCTGCCGCTGGACGAGACGATGAAAAAAATCAACGCTGCGGCGGAAGAGGCAACGACGACGGTGGCGGAGGCGAGGGGGGCCTTGAAGGAAATCGAAGCGACGGCGGCGGCGGCCCGCAAAACTTTGGAGGATCCGCAGTTCAGAGAGCTGCCGGGAGATTTACGGGGGACACTGGCCGCACTGGAGAAATCTGTGGCGAGCGTGGGGCCGGATGGTGCGATCCAGGGCGATCTGTTGCGGACTTTGGATGAACTGCGGGCGGCGCTCCGCACGATGAAATCAACGGTGAACAACATCGATGAAAAACCCAATTCGTTACTCTTCGGCCGTGATAGCTCTGGCAACCCGATTCCCAAGGCTCCTTCCGGTAAACGCTAACTCCTTCCAATCATGATCTACCGACTTTCTATTTGTCTCTGCGTTTTGTGGCTTGCAGGCTGTGCGCAGTCTAACAAGAGTTTCTATGTGCTGACTCCTGAAGGCACCTCGCCTTCCGGTGGCGGGCTGGGAATCGGCGTTGGGCCGGTTTCGCTGGCTGAATATATTGATCGGGCGAACCTGGTGATTCAGCAAGGGCCGAACCAACTGGCGGTGGCGGAAGATCACCGCTGGGCGGGGGATCTCGCGGAATCGATCTCGCGGGTGACGGCGGTGAATCTCGGGCGGCGGATGAATACCGGGAACACGCGGGTTTATCCATGGCAGGCGGACGAGGGGCTGCGCTATCAGGTGACCCTGGACATCCGGCAGCTCCATAGTGGAGAAGATGGCTATGCGGTGATCGAGGCGGTTTGGCGCGTTTACTCGTTGCCTGAGCGGAAGATGACGAAGTCGAAAACCTTCGTGGATCGCGAGCCTTTGGAGTCGGATGGCTATGCGCCGATGGTGGCCGCGCAGTCGCGCCTGTTGGCGAGGTTGGCTCAGGACATCGCCCCGGCGTTGCGCTGAGGCGCGCCGTCCGGCGTGGCGGTGGCTTCTGGATCTGGCGGGGCTTCTGGCTCAAGCGGGGCTTCGTCCGGGATGACTTCTTCGGGTGTGGGTGTGCGCCCGTTGTTTTCCAAGAGGATGAAGACTTCGTTTTGCACGGCTTCGATTTGGCTGAGAGGAATGTCCGGGTCTTTGACGATGAAGACTTCACCTGTCTTGCGGTGTTCATAAACGCGGAGAATACCGTTGGGCGTGCGTTGGTTATCGGTTTCCCGGAGGAGCTTCTGCCGCTCCAACATGACGGCGAGGATGTAGCGGGTGTTTTCGGTATGGTCCTCGTCCTCCTCGACGAGGCGGGTGAGAATTTCCTCCGCGCTGAGTTTTTCGGCGGGTGTGTCCTGCGGATTTCCCGAAGGAGCGGTGAAGGTTGTTTTCCAGAAGGAAAAAGGTTTTTCATCTTCCTCGGAGCGGCCTTGCCAGCCCTCCGCGCAAAAGTCCCGGCGCAGATAGCCACTGGAATCAGGATCAGGGAAAATGGCGGTGATGATGGCCTCACCATCGATGAAGCCTCTCTTGGTGGCGGTGCACTCACGGCTGCGGGAGCGGAGGTGCCAGGATTCGGGTAGTGCCATGGAAGTGGGTGTGGAAGTGGGGATTCAGCGTTTGAATGAGAAGAGGCGGCCGAGTGAATGAGGAAGAGTGCGCCCGGAGACGCGGCTGCGGAAGAGATAGAACCCAAGAAGGATGAAACCCAGATTGGGGAGCCAAGCGGCGTAGAGAGGCTTGAGGGTGCCGGCTTCACCAAGGGACAGGGAAATATTACTGAAGAGCAACAGCAAGGCGGAGAGGACCACGGCAAGGAAAACTCCACTGCCGCCCGTGTGGCGGGAGAAATTGATGGCCAGCGGCGTGGCGAGCAGCACGGTGACGAGGCAGGTGAAGGGCAATGCGAGGCGGTAGTGCCACTGGGTGGCATAGGGTGCGGAATCCACCCGAATGGTGCGGGTGTTCGAGTCAAGCCAGGTGGTGAGATCCGGGATGCCGAGGTAAGCGGCATCGAGGCCCGGTTTGATGAGTTGCCACGGGGTTTCTTGCCAGGAAGGCATTTTCAGCGGCTCCTCAAACGTTTCAAAGGTGGTGGGTTGGCCTTTGGTGAAACGGCCGATCACCGCATCGTTCATGGTCCATTGTTTGGCGGTACGATCCCACAGGGCGGTCTTGGCATACAAGCGGCTGACGAGATCGCCTTGCTCGGAAGTGGAGGTCACATCGAGATCGATGAGCGCTTTGCCGGTTTCGTAATCAGCGGGAAAGGCACCAATCCGCCAAAGTCTGCGGTTTTCCGGGTTGTGATAGAGGACGTTGCTGGCATCCATGGCGGGCTTGCCCACGGATTCCTTGAGAATGGCATCCACGCTGCCTTCGGCGATGGGGGCCCAATGGTAGTTCAGGCCAAGGGCGAAAAGCGTGAAGAAGAAACCACTGACGATGACGGGAAGGACGATTCTAAAAACTCCCCGGCCCGCCTGGACCATGGCGATGATTTCCCGGTGGGTGGATAAAAGCCCAAGCGAATAAAGCGAGGAGAGAAGGAGGCTGTAGGGCAACAGCAGCATCAGAATGGCAGGCGCGCGGGTGCCGTAAAAATCCACCATGGTTTGGAAGGGGTGCGGGCTTTCCTTGAAGTCTGAAAAGTTGTTTTGTAAATCCATCAGCAGCCAAATCATGATCAAGGCCCCGAGGCAGATGGCAAAGATGCCGGCGAACTGGCGGATGACGTAACGGTCCAATGTCCGCCCGCAGGCATAGCAGAGGGCGGCGAGGGCGGGCAGGAAACAGAGCGCGGCCAGAATCACGGGCCTGGCGAAATGGCTTTTGATATCCGAGTCTGGAAAGCTGATGAATTGCTGCTGCACCGCTTTGGTTTCCGGAGGGACGAGGACGACGCACAAGCCCGCCCCCAGGATGGCAAGCACCACGGGGAGGAGAAAACGCAGGAATGGGGTGCGCGGGCGAATCATGGGAAAGCGCTGAGGCGGCAGGATGGCGGCGGTAGGGTGAGGGTGTCGAGTGCGTTATGCGAAGGATTGGCGAAGTTGCGGCTTGGCATCACAGGCAATGCGGGATGCGATGGGGGCGAGATGATTTCTATCACGGAAGGCCAGCCGATGCCCGGATTCAGCGAAGCGGTGCGCGAGGCCTTTTCGGCGAAGGGGCTTTTGGCGAAATCCAAGGATTTTGCCTATCGGCCGCAACAGCAAGAACTGGCGGTGGCAGTGGCCGAGGCCTTGATCGGCGCTTCCCCCCTAGTGGCGGAGGCGGGCACGGGGGTGGGAAAATCATTGGCCTACTTGGTGCCTGCGGCTCGCTTTGCGCTGGAGACGGGGCGCAAGGGAATCATTTCCACGCACACGATCAATTTGCAGGAGCAGCTCATCCGCAAGGATATCCCGATTGTTAGAAAAATTCTGGGAGAAGAGCTGCCGGCGGTGCTTTTGAAAGGGCGGCAGAATTACCTATGCCCGCTGCGGCTGCGGCGGGCGCGGGAGCAGGCGGCGGATCTTTTCACCGATTCGGAAGCCGAGCAGCTTGAGGCGATCCGGCAATGGGCGGAACGGACGCGGGATGGCACGTTGAGTGATCTGGATTTCCAGCCGCAGATGAAAGTCTGGCTGCAGGTTTGCAGCGAGGCGCACTTGTGCACGGCGCGGCATTGCGGGCCGAAGGGCGATTGTTTTTTTCAAGAAGCACGCAAGGCGGCAGCCGAGGCGAAATTGATCGTGGTGAATCACACGTTGTTTTTCGCGTTGCTCAATACCGAGGATGAGCCGGATGAGGAGGACACCAGGAAAGTGGGTGGATTTTTATTTCCCAATGACTTCGCGGTATTGGATGAGGCGCATACCATCGAGCAGGTGGCGGCGGTGCAGCTCGGGCTGCGGGTGTCTCAGGCGGGGCTGCGTTTCGATCTCCAGCGGCTCTATCATCCACGCACTCGCAAGGGCTTGCTGAAGTCCTTCCGCAAGGCCTCTGCCATGACGGCGGTGGAGGCTGCGTTGATGGCATCGGAGCGGTTTTTCAATGAGGTGGGAAACGTGGCGCGCTTCGGGGATTATTCGAAGGAATACCGGGTGCGTGAGCCGGGCGCGGTTTCCAACATCCTCGGGGAGCCACTGCGGATTCTCTGGCAGGAAATCGATGCGCTGGCCGGGGATGTGGAGTCTGACACCACGCGGGCCGAGCTTCAGGACGCTTCACGGCGGCTGCGGGAAGTCCACGGCTCGGTGGGTGCGTTTCTCGATCAATCCTCTGAGGACAGTGTCTATTGGGTGGAACGCAGCGGCAGGGACGAGATTCAATATAACCTGCTAGGCGCGCCGGTCAACGTGGCGGATCGCCTCCGCCCGTTGCTTTTTGCCGGGAAAAAAAGCCTCGTTCTCACCAGCGCCACGCTGGGCGTGGGTGATCCCAAGCTCGGCTACTTCCGCGGGCGGGTGGGTGCGGAAAAAGCACGGGCGCTGTGCATTGGCAGCCCCTTCGATTACCCACGGCAGATGCGCATCCGGATTTACAAATCGGTGCCGGATCCTGGCACGCCGCGCTATGATGAGGCGCTGGCGGAAGGGATTCGGCAGGCGGTGTTGGAAAGTGCGGGGCGTGCCTTCGTTTTGTTCACGAGCTACCGGACGATGAGGGATTGTGCGCAACGCTTGGAAAACTTTTTCAAGACCCAGGGATGGCGGGTCCTGATGCAAGGCGATGGCATGCCGCGCCACCGGATGATCGAGGAATTCCGCAAAGACATCCACAGTGTGTTGTTCGGGACGGACAGTTTCTGGACGGGCGTGGATGTGCCGGGCGAGGCGCTTTCGAACGTGATTGTCACCCGCTTGCCGTTTGCGGTGCCGGATCATCCCTTGGTCGCGTCTCGGCTGGAAGCCATCGAAGCGAGTGGTGGAAATCCGTTCATGGAATACTCGGTGCCGGAAGCGATTCTCAAAATGCGCCAAGGTGTGGGCCGCCTGATCCGCACCGAGCGTGACAAGGGGCTGGTCTGTATTTTAGACAATCGGATTCTCACCAAACGCTACGGCCAAGCGTTTCTAAAAGCCCTGCCGGATGCTCCGATCGAGGTGATCGGTTAGGCGGCGCTAGCTCGGAAAATGTGCCAATCTTGCCATCACCTGTTTGAGTAAAACGCTGTCCCATTGTCCGGGAGCCGTGTGCTTTTCACCCACGAAGCCGTAGTTAAGCACGCTGCCGCACTGCGCAGCCATGAGTCTTGAAACCGGGGCGAGTATTCCCATCCCCATGGTGGCTACCGGGATGCCGTGATCGGCGAGCTGGAACTCTCCGAGGCGCCCGAGCTCTTCCGGGCAGGTGAGCATCGCAGCGATTTTAAATGCGGCGGCACCGGCATCTTTGGCCTTGAGTGCGTTTTCCTCCAGAATGGCAGTGCTGGGGAGCTTTTCAAAATCATGAAACGAAGCGATCCATGGTAATGAGTGATCGTGTATTTCCCGCAGGATTTCCGTCATCTCGGCAATGCTGGCGACTTCGATATCGATCAACGAGGCATGTTCCAATGCCGGCCTGAGCAGATCCATCCGCGCGGCCGCATCCAGCCCGGGTGCGCCGCCTTCCTCGCCACGGCGTGCGGTTAGAAGAACGGGAAACTTTTCAAGATGAGACCAATCCGCATGGGTGATGGAGCCTTTCTCAGCCGCAATGAGATCTAATCGTATTTCTGCAAGATCACAGCAGCTTCCAAGAATGATGGGATGGATTCTCTGTAAATCCGAGGCGGTTCCGATGCTTCCAACCACATTTGGAACTCTTTTTTCAATGATCCATGGAGCAAGTTTCATGGCCAAGCAATGGCTCGTTAATCGTGATTGGTCAACCGCTTGTGAGGCCTTGACGGGGTCGATGTATTTACGCTGAACGGATTTTTACAGAAATTTATTATTTTCTCTGGTCAATCCGAACTCGGATTTCTAGGTTTTTAGAAAACCGCACCTTATGAAGACTTCCTCAAGACTTACTCCCATCCTCGCAGTTCCAGCGTTTGCACTTATTTTCTCGTTGGCTCCGGCCTTCGGGCAAGCATCCAAGGTAGATGGTCAAAAGCCTGCCTTTGATGATATCGAGTCTCCCCAATTCAGCGGGGGTAAGCAAAAGTCCTTCAAACCTGGAGATTGGCTCGAGATCGAAGCAGAGCTGCAAATCGACCTTGCTCCCGAGCCACCTTCTAAAACCTGCGACAGAATCACCATCAAATGGTATGTGGCTGTGAAGAACCCGGACAAGCCGAGCACCTTTTTACTGCTGACCAAGGACATCGAACATGTCAACGTGCCGACAGGCGAAAAAGTCGTCTGTTCGGTCTATCTCTCGCCCGCTTCGATCAAGCGCCTCACGGGTTCCACAAAGGCTGGGAAAAATTCCGTGGAATATGTAGGCTACGAAGTTCTTGTGAACGGGGAAAAGAAAATGGAGGAAACCAACAAGGGTAAGCCCGGCTGGTGGAACACCGGGTCCGACAAAATTTCGCGCAGTGAAACGGTGCCCCTGCTGACCAAGGCCCAAACACCCTTCGCAGACATGTGGTGGGACCGTTATGCAGAACTTGGTGAGGTCCGCCGCTAAGCCCTTCATTACCCGATCTCTATTTTTCCATCAATTTCGCATCATGGCTGAAAACCAGACCACCGTCGCACTTAACATAGGGTCCCAGCGGATCAGCATGGCCGTTTTCGAAGTCTCGAAAAATGGCGGGCTTGTCCTTAAATCCTACGGTTCCGAGGCGATTGTCGCCGATCCGGCGCTGGAGGCATCCAAGATTTCCCAATCCCGAATCGCCATTGGGGAACTGGTGCAAAAGCTCAAGGTCGGAAAGACCAAGGCCCGCTTTGCCATTTCGGGTCAGTCGGTGTTTACCCGGTTTGTGAAGCTACCCCCCTTGCAGGAGGACAACATCGAGCAGTTGGTCACCTTCGAAGCCCAGCAGCATGTGCCATTTCCGCTCGCGGAAGTTGTTTGGGACTATGAATTGATCGAAGGCTCGGACGAGAAAGAAGTCGTCATCGTCGCGATCAAGGCGGATTCACTTGATGAACTCAACGCCGCCGTCAACGACAATGGCCTCGCAACCTCCGAAGTGGATGTCGCCCCGATGGCCATCTACAATGCTTTCCGCGCAACCTACGGTAATCCTGAGGAGCCAATTCTTCTAATTGATATTGGCGCGAAAACCAGCAACCTACTCTACATCGAGGGACGCCGTTTCTTCACCCGCAGCATCGCACTCGGTGGATCCGCAGTCACTGCGGCGATCGCCAAAGAGTATGGAATTTCCTTTCTCGAAGCAGAGCACCAGAAAATCTCGAACGGCCTCGTTGCCCTCGCCGGCGGCCATACCGAGCAGATGGACGAATCTGTGGCAGCTCTCGCCATGGTCATTCGGAATGCCTTGACTCGTATTCCCGCGGAAATCGCCCGGACCACGAATTACTACCGCGCCCAACACGCCGGCAGTGCCCCGCGGCGGGTTCTCCTCGCTGGCGGAGGTGCCAATCTCCCTTACACGCTCGAGTTTTTCCAAGAAAAGCTCAACCTTCCCGTCGAGTATTTCAATCCGGTCCGCAACATCACCATCGGCAAGGGGGTCGATGCGGAAACCGTCCAGCGCGAGGGCCATCTCATGGGCGAGCTTGTCGGCCTCGGTCTTCGTGGCATCGGGAAATCCACCATCAATATCGATCTTGTTCCCAACGTCGTCGAGCAATTGCGGGCCGCGGAGCGCCGCAAACCATTCCTTATCGCCGCCGCCGCCGTGCTGATCGCCGGAATGGGGATATGGGCAGCTTTTCAACACCTCGCAGCCTCCAAGGCCGCCGGGGAAGCAACCCTGATGTCTGATCAAAGAAACGCTTTAGCCCCCGAGAAATCAAAAATCGACGAGCTGCTCGACAAAGAAAAGAGCCTCAAGGCCATCGCGGATTCCTACACCGATACGGAGCTTGCCCATTCCGCGTGGATGGACACTCTAGCGGAAGTTCGCGGTGCCTTCGCCAGCGATGCTGTGTGGCTCACTGATTTTGAACCCGTGACCGGTTATGATGTGGCGATGGCCGGTAAGCCAGCCACTGGCACCACCCGGGTTCAAAATGGGAAATCTCTGATCAAACCTGAATTTCCCACCTCGCCCTACGGAACCACCTCGCTCACGACCGTCATTAATGAAGAGGCTCCCAAAGAGCAGGGACAGGTAAAGAATGCCCCGGCTGTCACCCCAAATTCCGCCAACGCCGTCCGCATCAAAGGCTTCTGGCGGGAAAATCCGAAAAGCCAAAACGTCGTTTCCGATCTGTTGAAGAAACTCCGCGAAAAATCGGTGGCCTTCAAGTTCATGGTGAAGGATGCCAATGGCAAGGACGTCGCACTTCGGGATGACCAGATTCTCGACATCACCGTTTCCGGTAAGCTGGGCGAACTTGGCCTACCTTTTGAGATCACCCTTCCACTCGCCAGAAACGTGGCGATCAAATAACGTTTGCTCGAAAATTCGTCACCCCTTTTTATGAGTTGGATCAAGGAAAACAAGTTTATCGCAACCCTCGGAGGAGCCACCCTCGTGCTCGCCGGGCTCCTCTATTTTGTCGGCTCCAAGGCCGCGACACGTTACGACGAGGCCAGGCAGAGTTTTGAAGAGACTAACAGCGAGGCATCCGGTTTTGAAAGTGGGGCCCTCTACCCGAAAGTGGAGAACAGGATTGGTAAAAACAAGGCCCTTGATGATTACAGGAAATCCCTGGATTCCCTCCAGGAGTCCGTCGAAAAATTCAGGCCCAAGGAATTCACCAATGTTTCTCCGCAGAGTTTCACGGTGAGTCTCAAGGCCGCGGACGAGGAATTGCGCAAGGCCTTCGAGCAGAGCAAAACCAAAGTGCCTGATGCGTTTTTTGTCGGTTTCGAGAGCTATCGCACTTCCCTCGCCCAGGAAAAAAACACCGGGATTTTGAATTTCCAGCTTCAAGCCATCAAGGAAACTCTCCTCAATCTCGCGAAGGCTGCCCCTACGGAACTGCGTAATTTCCATCGCCCGAATCTACCGGAGGAAGTTAACCAACCCTTCGCGCAAGGGCCGAATGATGTTGTCCGCGCTTTGCCCTTCGAGCTGACTTTCATCGGTTCTGAGAAAAGCGCCCGAGAATTCCTTTCCTCAGTGGTGAAGCTCGACAATTATTTCATCACTATCAAAGGCATTCGCATCACCAATGCGAAAAAGGATCCACCGAAAGCGGCTGATGCCAAATTCGACGCTCCGCCCTCAGCGGCTGCGGTAAAGACAGACGACGACGCCTTCGGAGGAGCCTTCGTTCTCCCGGGAGATACTCCGGCCGGGGATCAACCAGCCGCAGATGCTCCTCCTGAACCTAAAGCTCCTCCCGCTACCTCGGGCAGGATCCTCTCGCAAGTCCTGGGCAGTGAAGAAGTCCAAGTCTTCGTCCGCCTCGATCTTCTTCAGTTTCTTCCTGCGAAGAAACTTCCTTAAACCCGACCCTTTTCCAACTCTCAAGCCATGTCTTGGTTAACAAAAAATTACGAAAAAGCAGCACTCGGGGGATCGCTCGTCGCAGCTCTCGGGCTCGCTTACCTCGGCTATAGCCGCTTTTCATCCATCGAAGCGGATTTCAACCCCACCTTGAAGGGCCGGGGAAACAGCAACACCGCTGTGAATGGCGCGGATTTGATCCCGAAAGCCATCGCTTCTGCCAAGGCAGACCGCTCATGGAAACAAACGGACGACGCTGGCCGCCCGGTGGACCTTTTCACGGGCATCCCGCTCTTCGTAGCCGCCAGCGCGCCGGATAAAGCCCTTGATCTCGTGAAAGGTGCGATCCTTCACGATCCAAATCCCAATCTCTGGTGGATCTAAAATCGCCTTGATCCCGGCTTCGGAGATTATCCGGCGCGGTATCCCTATGAAGATGGATTTTCCAAACTGGAAGAGTTAAAGGGCAATACCGATCAAAACGACTCCACCAAATTCCCGCCGCTCATCGCCAAGCTCATGTATGTGAGAGACGA
>JBBRIB010000059.1:0-11135 GCA_038221745.1 Verrucomicrobiales bacterium | reverse complement strand
CGGGAAAATCGCTGTGGCGCGTAAATCTGCAGATTAGGCTTGCTGTGATGGGGTTTGTCCTATCGATTTCAGATAGATGAAATTCTTAAAGATCCTCGCTTTGTGGGCTTCGGCTTCGGCTATTTCCTTGGCCCAGGAGCCTGACCGCTCGGCTGACAAACAGCAGCTACAGGCTCTTGCTGCTAGATATGAGGTGGCGATCAATCAAGGCTCGTTTTCCGAACTTCAGGATTCGTTGGCTCCCGAATTGAGCGCTGTTTTCATGACCGGTATTGAGGTGAAAGGAATCAAGGAAATGCAGAAATATTACGACGAGATCAAAGCCAAGATCGGCAGCGGCGGATCCTACACCGTAAAGCTTTTACCCGATGCTACCGACTTTTATGACAACGTCGCCGTGGCCCATGGAGCGAGTGATGAAACCGTCGTGCTGGGTAACGGCAAGCGAATCACCTATCAAAGCCACTGGACGGCTGTGCTGGAGAAGGCCAACGGCAAGTGGATGGCTTCGCGCCTGCATGTCTCAATCGATCCGATTGAAAATCCCTTCGTCGCAATGAAGGTGGGCGTCACGAAGTGGATGAATCTCGGAATCGGCGGTCTCGCGGGATTGGCGATTGCCTGGCTCCTCATGAGGCTGAAAACCAAGAGCGCCTGCGACAAGCCGTGAACTGCTAGGCAACTCATCTAGCAATTACGTCGGTGAGATTTCCACCACTGATCTTGGACGAGAAAAATTTTGCATTTTCTCGATTTGAGGGTATTTTCAAAAAATTATTTTTATGCCTCCTACCTGCGTTTTATTTTTGTTAGCATTTGCCACTGCCGTCAGCGCGAATCCGCCGACTGGATCGATCACCCGTCACGTGTGGACAAACGTGGGAGGCGCAGCCATCACGGATCTCACGAGTCTAACCACTTTCCCTAACAGCCCGAGCACGAGCTCCAATCTTGGCTCATTTCTTGCTCCGACCAACGCCGGAGATTCTTACGGCCAGCGGGTCTTTGGCTGGGTGCATGCTCCGGTAACTGGAAACTACATCTTCAGTATTCACGCGGACGACAATGCCGAGTTATGGCTCAGCACCAGCGTCTCACCGGATCACAAAGTGAGAATCGCGAGTGTCCCGGAATGGACGAACGCCGGTGACTGGACCAAGTTTCCACAACAGACCTCAGTAAGCATCCCCCTCCAAGCGGGCAGATATTATTATATCGAGGCCTTGCACAAGGAAGGCCAGGGCGGAGACAACCTCGGGGTGGGGTGGGCCTATCCCGGACAGGCGCGAGTGGTGATCCCCGGCGCCGCTTTGAGTCAGTGGCAGAACCTGGCTCCGACCGCAACAAACGATTCCGCCATCGTCAACGTGGGTGGCACCGTAGGAATCTACGTTCTCGAAAATGATCTGGATCCCAATGGCTCTTCAAACCTCAATCTTTCCTCGCTCCAGATCATTTCCCAGCCCACCCAAGGTTCCATAACCATTGATACGGCGAACCGTGTCATTCGTTACACTCACTTGGGAAGTGCCGCCGGAGCAGATTCATTCACCTATCAGATTCAAGACGCTGCCGGACTGGCGGGGACCGCTCAAGTCAACGTGACGATTTCCAATCACTCGCGACTGCCTTTGGTTTCCTCAAGGATGCCGCCACAAGCTCCACCCCAAAGCATCGCGGTCGTGGATGCGTTTCCCGGACTAACGTTTTCCGGCCCCTTGGGCATTGTGACTCCTCCGGGTGAGACCCAGCGGATTTTTGTGTTAGAAAAGGGCGGGCAGATTCGTGTAATTCCCAACCTCACAGCTCCTACGAATTCGCCATTCCTCGACTTGAATACCTTGGTCAACGGGCGAGCAGGAGAAGCGTTCCGAACGACTAGTGAACAGGGATTATTAGGCCTGGCCTTCCATCCTCAGTATGCCAGCAATGGCCGATTTTTCGTGGTTTACTCAGTTGCGGTGAATGGATTGGACCACCAACGTCTCTCGGAATTTGCGGTCTCTTCTACTAATCCCAATCAAGCGAATACGGCATCGGAGAAAGTCCTGATCCAGCAAAGGAACGAAGCGCCCAACCATAATGGCGGAGATCTCCACTTCGGAGCCGATGGATACCTCTACATGAGCTGGGGCGATGAGGGGAATTCCGATGATAGTTTAAACAATAGTCAAACCATCACCAAAGACTTTTGGTCGTCAATCACACGAATCGATATCGATCTCGAAGCCATGGACTACACGCCGAATGACGGCAGCGCCGGGGATGATGCCAATGTGCGACCCAACCCACACCCTGCGATTCGGTTAGACACTTCGGGAAATCCGCGTTACGAAGTGCCGGCAGACAACCCGTGGGTGGGTGCCACTCAATTTTTGGGATCCAACATCAATGCGACACTCGTCCGCAGTGAATTCTGGGCCGTGGGCCTGCGTAATCCATGGCGAATGTCGTTTGATTCCGTGACAGGAACTCTTTGGTGCGGAGATGTGGGCCAAGGGGCACGCGAGGAAATCAATAAGATCGTGAGAGGCGGGAACTATGAATGGGCATTCAAAGAGGGCTTGATCAATGGCGTCAAATGGAACAGTCGGCCAAGCGGTTGGACAGGCTCCCATCCGCCGCGCTGGGACTATACCCACGGCTCGGGAACCTTGCAGGGAGCCTCGGTGACGGGGGGACTCGTTTACCGCGGGAGTCGAGTCGCTTCGCTGACGGGCCGCTATATCTTTGCCGATTATGTCTCTGGAAACATCTGGTCGTTGAATGATTCCACCAACCCTCCCGTAGTCGAGCGGATCGCCGGGGATGGCGGCATTGCGGGATTCGGAACGGATCCATCGAATGGAGATGTATTAATGGCAAATATCAGCACCGGCCAAATCCGCCGCTTGGTTTCCCAATCCGCCACCGCAGGTTTTCCGACCACACTCGCGGCGACCGGTTTGTTTGCGGACCCGGTGGCGCTTACGCCGAACCCCGGCTTGGTGGCCTATCAGGTGAACCTGCCATTTTGGTCCGATCATGCCGAGAAGCTCCGCTGGTTCGGCATTCCAGAAACGACTTCGAAGATCGGTTTCAATCGTGAAGGCGCATGGAACACGCCCGCAGGAATGATCTGGGTAAAACACTTCGATCTGGAAACGGTTAGAGGGAACCCCGCCTCGACGAAGAAGCGCTTGGAGACCCGCGTGATGGTCCGCAATTCGACGGGTTCCTACGGGGTTTCCTATCGCTGGAATGAAGCTGGCACCGTAGCGACACTTGCAGATGCGGGAGGCGAGGAGTTTGATGTGACAGTTCAGGAAAATGGCAATGCGAACACCCAGCGCTGGCAGATTCCCTCTCAAGCCCAATGTATCACTTGCCACTCCCCGCAAGCGGGTCATTCGCTTTCTTTCCGCACGCGCCAGCTCAATCGAAGCGGAAGTCTAGCCGGACAAAATGGGAACTTTATTCAACTTCTGGCCGATGCGCATTATCTTGAAAATCTAGATACTCCTCCAAACTTGTTACCCCGCCATGTATCTCCAGATGAAAGTGCGTTCGCGTTGGAAGAAAGGGCACGTGCCTATTTGGAGGTGAATTGTTCCTATTGCCATAGCAGCGGAGGCTCGGTGCCGGCGCAGTGGGATGCGGGGGCCGCATTGCCGCTGTTTGGAACCGGCATGGTCAACGGCGTGGCAGGAGGCGGAACCTTCCACCCCGATGACCGGCTGTTGGTTCCCGGGCAGGAGCAGCGATCCATCATTCTCAATCGTGCGGCGGCACGCAACGGCTACTCAAGAATGCCCCCATTGGGATCAAATGTGGTGGATGGCGCAGGGGTCGCCTTGCTGCAGGAGTGGATCCAGCAAGAACTTCCGCAACGGAAGAGCTACGCCATGTGGAGAGAATCCTTCTTCGGCGTGCCACCAGGCACGGGTGGGGATCCACTCATTGATTCGGATCTGGACGGCCGCTCGAATCAACAGGAGTTTCTCGCCGGCACCCATCCCCTGCTTCCTGATCGTGCGCCATCGGTGATGATCACAGCCGCTGCGGGATGGGCAGACCTCACCCTTCCTGTCATTCCCGGAAGATCCATTTTACTAGAATCCTCCAGTAATTTACAAACTTGGAGTCTATGGGAGGCGAACAGCAATCAAGGTTTACAGATGGCTTCGACCACTGCCACCGAGTTCGCAATCCCCGCTTCCCCTCCCGCCCGGTTCTTTAGGGCGAAAATTGAGGAACGATGAAATAACACGCGGCGCAGACAGCAGTGGAAGCTTTAATTTCATTCCGGTGGCTTGTCGTCGCCTGGAGGCGGGAATTTGATTTCTGTAACATTCTGCTCAATGAATTCCTGTCTGAAAAGCCTTGGTGTTTCATGCGCCCCCCTGATCGCGTGACGAATTTTGGCTTGCGCGGTGGGGATGAAGTGCTAAACATGGTTTCGAAGTTCCCCCCAGTTATGATCATTTCATATTGTTCCCCTCTTCCGCAAAGGCTTGCCTCTCAGCTATTTTTGGAGGTTTTTTATCTTCCTACGGGCCTCGTGGCAACAATCAAAGCAGTGTTTCTACTTGGAATTCTGTCGATTTCCACCGCCCGAGGCGGGCTGATTTACTGGGGGAGCGAAGGATTTATCGATTACAAAAACAGCCGGAATCAGGCTTGGACGCCCGATTACTCGATGGCGTTGGGTGTTTTTAAAACCGGATTTACGCCGACCTTCGCAAATCGTGGACTATGGGCTGAGAACTGGGTGCCCCTCGGCCTCGCGCAATACGATAGCGAGGAATCTCGCTTTGCAGGAATGGTCGATGATAGCCTGTCACTGCCCGGCGGATCGGGGACCCAGGCCTATATTTGGGCAAAAAATGGCGAAGATCTGACCAAGGGTCCTGAGTGGATGTTGATGACGAATCTGGATTGGCAATGGCCCGCCGTGAGTTTTCCCAATAGCCCGCCGCTGACGTGGACCACGGGAGCGGTGGCGAGTCCATTGGTGGGATCGTTAGGTCAACCGATCCGCGATCTCATCACTGCGGGAGTCAGGCCGGTGGCGGTTTCTCTGGCAGATTGGCTGCTGGCCCGGTTTCCATCGCAGCCTGAGAATCGCACCGCCTCGGGAGACCCAGACGGCGACGAGCTGAGCAACCAACTCGAATATTTTCTAGGTAGTAACCCAGCGGATGGCTCGTCCATGATCTGTCCCTCTTTGACCGTGAATGGCAGCGGCACGATGTTGAACCTGGCACGAAATCCTTATGCCGAATCCAGCTTTAGCCTCGAACAAAGCACCTCGCTCAATCTCTGGACAGCACTTACGCTTCCGCCTTTGATCGATAGGCCGGACCTGATCCAAGTGTGGGTGCCAGCCACGCCGGGCGCTTCTTCAGCATTTTTCCGCTTCGGTCTTTACCCGACGATTCCATGAGAAATGCCTACCCGCTCTCGCAGCTTCTCTTGGCACTGGTTGGCTCCATGGCCATGGGGATTGGCTCGCTTCTTGGGCAAAACATCGTGGCACCAGCCATTCGGTTGGATTTCAAGATCGTTTCAAAGGGCCAAGCACTCAAGGTGAACGCCGAAGGGATTTCCCGCATGGATTTTCTTATTTCCGAGTTGGCCTTGCAAGATCTCAGCGGCAAATGGCTCCCAAGCGAGGAATGGTTTGCCTTCATCAGTGCCAAGGAAGAACGGCTTCAGGCCGATACGTTGGGCAGCCCGAAAGGCGAGTTCAAGGCCGTCCGCTTCCGCGTGGGCGTAGATGAGAAAGCCGACTACGCCGATCCCACCCAATGGCCTCCCGGCCACCCGCTGCATCCCGATGTGAATCATTTGCACTGGGGCTGGAAAAGCGGCTACGTGCATCTGGCCGTAGAGGGAAAATCATCAAAGGGCCCGTTCTCCTACCATCTCGCAGGTCAGGAAAATCCGATGTTCGTAGAGCTTCCCGTGCGGTTCAGCGGCGGCGGCCCGGTCACCTTGGGCGTGGAGCTGAACGTTGATCCCATCCTCTCAGCCGCCAGCGGCCCGGATGCCGCGAACGCCACTCACTCGCGGCCCGGAGATCAATTGGCTGTCGCGATGAAAGCGAAGGCGATCCATGCCTTCCGCAGCACGGGAGTGAGTTATGATCTTTTCCAAAGCACCCGGCCCGATCCACAAATGGCCAAGCCGATTCCCGAAGGCACCCGACCTTACACCGTCAACATCACACGCCGCTTCCCCCAAGTCTCGATGCCAGCGGACAACCCGCTCACCGAAGAAGGTGTGGCTCTCGGCAAGCGCTTGTTTTTCGATCCCATCCTATCGATCAACGGCACGCAATCGTGCTCTTCCTGCCACCAACCCGAGCATGGATTTTCCGATCCGCGGCGGGTGAGCCTCGGGGCGGAAGGACAAATGGGAAAACGCAATTCCATGGCAATCACCAATCTCGCATGGGCACATTCGGGATTGTTTTGGGATGGCCGCGCCAAAACGCTCCGGGAGCAAGTCCTCATGCCCATCGTCGATCCTACCGAGATGGGGGAATCGTTGGAAAATGTCCTCGCCAAACTGAAGGCGGAGCCGAGTTACCCCGCGGAGTTCAAGAAGGCGCATGGTGAGGAAATCTCGGCGGATACCCTGGCGAAATCGCTCGAACAATTCCTCCTCACTCTTGTCTCGCAAGACTCGAAATTTGATCGTGCCGTTAGGAAACAGGTGGAACTGACTCAAGAGGAAAAGCAGGGCTTGAGTCTTTTCGTGACCGAGCATGAACCGGCCCGCGGCCTGCGGGGTGCGGATTGTTTCCATTGTCATGGCGGCACCCTTTTCACGGATAATCTTTTCCATAACAACGGCCTCAAGCTCGATGATTCCGATATTGGCTTGATGGCAATCACTGGAAATCCATCCGATCGCGGCAAATTTCGGACACCCTCATTGAGAAACATCTCCGCGACGGGACCCTACATGCACGATGGCCGCTTCGCCACGCTTGAAGAAGTCGTCGCACACTATAACTCCGGCATCGTCCGCACTGAAACTCTCGATCCCAATCTTGGCAAGCACCCCGCCGCTGGCCTCCGACTGAACGAAACCGAACAAAAGGCATTGGTCGCCTTTCTCAAAACTCTCGCGGAACCGCCGGCGGCATCCGCACCCGATCAAAACGCAAGCGCCCAAGCTGGAAAAACTGTTCCCCCCGAATCACCATGACATCTTTGTCCAAACGAAGCCAGGTTTTCTCTTTGTTCACCGCTTCTCTCGCGCTGGCTTCAACCGCACACGCAGATCTCAATCTCCATACCATTGCAGATCCGCTCGCTGCCGAAGCTGCCACTCTCACCTCCGGGTTCTTTCCAATCTCCAATCCAGCCCCGGTAGATCCCACAGGACAAGGTGCATGGGGGCCGGTGATTCCTTGGACACCTCACATTCCCGTCACCGCCGCCACCCTGCCTGATGGCCGATTACTGACCTTCTCATCAAACGAAAGAACCAGTTTCCCCTTGGGCCCTGAGTTTACCTACACCGCGATTTGGGATCCGGCCACGGGCCTTTTCTCAGGCGATATCAATAATGTCCGCCATGATATGTTTTGTGGTGGAACGGCGATGTTACCCGATGGGCGTGTGGTTGTGAGCGGCGGCAGAAACGCCTCAGTCCTCTCGAGTGTTTTTGATTTCCGCACCAACGAATGGACCGCTCTTCAAAGCATGGCTGATGGCCGATGGTATAACACCAACGTCGCATTGCCGGATGGCTCCGTCTTCACCGTGGGCGGGACAGTCAGCGAAACCTCCGGGGGCCATCGCACAGCAGAACTTTGGAACTCGGTGACCGGCTGGCGCAGGCTCACCGGCATCCCCTGGCTCAATGTTCTCAATCAGCCCGGATACACCAATTTCTGGCATCCATTTCTGATGGTCGCACCTAATGGAAAGATGCTCCATTTCGGACCTACGGATCAGATGAATTGGGTGACCACCAATAACACCGGTACCTTGGTTCCGTCCGGCCAGAACGTCCCTGGAGCACATTACCCCAAAGAAAGCGCATGGGCCATGTTTGACGAAGGTAAAATCCTTGTGGCGGGTGGTGGGGCGGACACGACCGCAAACCTTTTCGATTCTTCGACTGGCACAAGCACCACTGCGGCCTACACGATTGACCTCAACGGAACCACGCCCGTAGTCGCCCCTGCCGCACCAATGATAAACCCCCGCCAGCTGGCAAACACCGTCGTCCTGCCCAACGGCGAGGTGATGGTGATCGGTGGAAACACCAGCGGCTTGAAATTCAGCGATGTGGGCTCAATCCTAATACCTGAGTTATGGAACCCCCGCACCGGAACCTGGCGGGCTCTCACCGCGATGGACATTCCACGAAACTATCACTCGGTAGCTCTGCTTCTGCCTGATGGCCGGGTCTGGTCCGGCGGTGGTGGCCTCAGCGCGACAGTAGCCACCAACCACCAGGATGCACAAATTTTCACCCCTCCCGCGCTCTTCGCGCCCAATGGATCGCTCGCCTTGCGTCCGGTGATCACCCAAGCGCCCACCTTGATCGGCCCTAACAATACTTTTACCGTTCTGGCCACACCCGGCATCCGCAAGTTTGCCTTCATCCGGATGTCGTCCGTGTCGCACTCGGTAAACACCGACCTCCGCTATCTAAGCGTACCCTTCGTAGAGAACACACCCGGGGTTTATACTCTTACTTCCCACAGCAGTTCCAACGTCCTGATGCCGGGATATTGGATGCTTTTCGCCTTGGATGCCCAAAGCGTTCACTCGGTTTCTAAAATCATTCAGGTCGCCCATAGCTCAGCCCTCTCGATTACCAATCCGGGCGACCAATTGCCGATCCAGTGACGGCCTGTGAGCCTGCCGGTTTCCACCTCGATTTCACCAGGAACAACAGTCACCTACTCCGCCACCGGACTCCCTGGCGGACTTTCCATCAATCCCACAACAGGCATTATCTCAGGAACCACAAATGCTCCCGTCGGAAACTACTGGTCCTCGGTGATGGCCACCCCTAATACAGGCGGTGCTGTCACTATATCATTCAACTGGAATGTGCTTTTGGCAAATCTCGGAACCGGGACTATTTTTAGCGAACTTTGGTTTATCCCGCCGATTGAAAATATTAATATCAATAATCCCGCGGCGCGCCCTCTGTATCCTGACCGGGCGACTGAGCGCGATCAGTTGTTGTCTTTCGAAGTTCCTGCGGATCTGGGAGATAACTTGATACGTAGGATTCGTGGCTACGTGCATCCTCCCGTCACGGGGAGTTACCGCTTCTCGATTGCCTCTGATGGAGAATCCAGGCTCTTGCTCAGCACCAATGCAAATCCAGCCAATGCGGTGCAAATCGCAAGCAACGACGCATTCCCTGTTTTGCCCCGCCAGTGGAACCAGAACTTGGCTCAAACTTCCACCTATTTCACACTTCAAGCTGGCCAAAAATATTACATCGAAGCGCTCATGAAGGAAGACACAGGTCCAGACCATCTAGCCGTCGCCTGGTCATTGCCTAATTCATTGGATCTATCTGTCATTTCAGGCCAGTTTCTTTCCCCCTTTGATCCGGTAGGTTCGTTCACCGCGGCTTGGTATCTTGATGAAAAAAATTGGAATGGCACTGCCGGAGAGGCCAAAGTCTCGGCACCTTTTATAAGTGGTGTAAATGGCTCCGCCCAAGGCGGAGCAGTGACCTCAAACGCGGGCCCGGGGTTTGCTGGACATCCCGGCACTGGCAGCTTCGGAAGTGTTGATGGTGCGAATGACTGTGTGAGCGTTCCTTACAATCCCGCGCTCAATCCGAATGATTTCACGATCAGTGCGTGGGTCCGCCTGCGCACGGCCACAGGTTCGTGGCGCTCGGTGGCGACCTCCAGAGAATCCACAGGTGGAAACTTCCGAGGCTTCGGACTCTACGCCACAGGAGACGGAAAGTGGATGTTCCTCACGGGAACCAACTGGACAGCGCTCACTGGCCCGGATGTGGTAGCAGAGCAGTGGACTCACGTGGCTGCAAGTTTCCGTACTGTTGACACCGGGGGATTCACCCGCAACGGGATAAGAACTCTCTATGTGAACGGGGTTTTAGTGGCGCAAGACTGGGGAAGTTACGTGCCGCCCAGCACTGGCCCCCTCTTCATCGGTGCCGCGTCCAGTAGCGGTGGCGCCGGGGATTTCATGGGCGGAGATATCGACGAGGTCCGCCTTTATCCTGCTGCGCTTGGTGCCAACGATCTCGTGCCGATAATGAATTTGCGCCGTTCGGTTGCTTCAAGTCCTCTCGTCGTGAACCCCGGGCCAATTGCGAATGCCCGCAATTCGAACATTTCCCGGACCATCCAAGCGAGCGATGGAAGCAGCAATCCAGTGACATTCGCGGCCACCGGATTGCCAACCGGGCTGACCATTTCCACAAACACCGGAATCATCTCGGGTTCACCCAACACTCTCGGAAATTTCAATGTGGTCATCACCGCTTCAAACTCAGGTGGCGACTCGGGCACGGCTTCGTTTGTTTGGTCCATCATTGAAAACCTAACCGTCACCCCGGTCAATTCACCCCCTTCACCCTCCCCTGGGTTGAAATCCTTCACCGCCAGCAGCACGGGTGGAAGTAATGTGCAATTTCGTTGGAACTTTGGCGATGGTTCGCCAGAAACTACCTTGTCCAGTTCCCCGAACGCCTCCTACACCTTCCCCGGCCCAGGTCGCTATCTTGTAACGGTCACGGCCACGGACGATAGCGGAGCCATCGTTACGGGCAGTTTTTATCTAGCACTGCACGCGCCGCTCGCTGCGAATGCTCCCACCAATTCCAGTGCGATTTCCTATGAACGCCGTAATTCCGGCGGCGACCGGGTGTGGGTGGTCAATCCAGACAACAACAGCGTTTCCGTGCTGGATGCGACTACCGGCAATCGTTTGGCTGAAATTCCAGTAGGTCTCTCGCCGCGCTGTGTGGCAGTGGCTCCAGACGGGCGCATCTGGGTGAGCAATGCGGATGCCGCCACCCTTTCAATCATCGATCCCCAAAGTCTGACAATCGTCCAAGCAGTCACACTCCCTCGTGGCTCACGCCCCTTCGGCCTAGCCTTCGCACCCACGGCGGATGCCTTGTGGGTGGTG
>JBBRIB010000058.1:0-11185 GCA_038221745.1 Verrucomicrobiales bacterium | reverse complement strand
CTCGGTGGCCACGGGTTTTCCAGTCTCTGCGAAAACGGCGGAAATCACTTTTTCGCCCGAGCGGACGACGTGGACGAGGCGCCCGTCTCCGCGCAGCACGACCGCTGCCGTGGTCTCTAGATCCACTCCCCCACCGATGGTTTCCTCACCCCTGCTGCCATATTCGCCTTTTGAAATCCGGGTTTCGCGAGGTAAAACTCCGAGCCACTGGCAGTAGCTGATGAAAATGCTTTTATCGAGGCCGAATTGCTCTTCCAACCCCTCCAACTGCTCCTCGCTGAGGCCGCCTTGCGACTGATTGGAGGATGAAGATGGCTTGCCCCCTTGTGCGGCCCCTTGTGACGCCTGTTGGAGCATCCGGTCCATCGGCCCGCCAGGCACAAATCGTGTAATGGTAAAGACAAGCAGCGTGATGCCGATCAAAGTCGGCGGAATCAATAACAGGCGGCGAATAAAGTAGCTTGTCACAGAGGGGCGAGGGATTACGGGTGATCGCGGGGAGTCTGGCAAGCCCGCAAGCAGAATACATGCAAAGACTCGGCGCCGGTTGGCATCTTTGGCTCTCCGGTCCGGCAACCGGATGGGTAAATTTCAAGAGAGATCAAAAATCAAAGTTCATGAATCATCAAGCGACGATTAGTCCGCCTCTGGTCCAGCTCACATGGAAGGATTGACGAACAACAATTGCTGACTGCTGATTTTGTCTTAAAAATCCGGCAACAGCCAGCTCTCCACGATTTCGAACCCACCACTATTTTCATCCACATCCTCGCTGCCGGGCGAGTCATTGACACCGGGGCCGTTATCGCTACTACTGCTCTTTCTTGAAACCCTCGCTTTGGCATCCGCTTGGGGCCGCTTGGAAAGTTCTCGCCTTCGCCGTGCAATCTGCGCCAAAGCTGCGGCACACCAATTCACTCTATGCCATTCACCCAAATCCTCACCCACCCCGGCAGCTCGCATAAGGACGAGTTTCTCGCTTGTTGCCTTCTTTTAGCCGAAAATCCGGTTGCCATCGTGCGGCGCGAGCCGACACCCGAGGACCTCGCAGATCTTGCCCTCGCGGTGGTGGATGTGGGCCACGAGCATGCTCCGGAGCGGGGGAATTTCGATCACCATCAATTTCCCAAGGATCATCCGCCGACGTGTTCCCTGAGCCTGGTTTTGCAGCACCTCGGGATCTATGAAGATGCGCGGGCGTTTTGCGATTGGCTGGAGCCTGCGGAATGGTTCGACACCCGTGGGCCGGTGGATACCGCGCGCTGGCTGGGGGTGGAACGGGAAACTTTGTTCAAGCTCAACTCCCCCATCGATACCACTTTGCTGCGGAGATTCGCCGGGATGACAAGCCTCAGTCCAGGTGAGCCGCTATGGGATATGATGCACTGGATCGGCGAGGATCTTTTGACCTACGTGAAGTCGCTGCGGGCACGGCTCGATTACATCGGTGAGGTGGGCGAGTTCTGGGAGATCCAGGTGCCGGGTGGCTCGTTTCAGGTGCTTTACATGCCGCGCGAGGAGCCGTTGGCGGATGATTCATCGGCGGGCTTGGCGAGGTTCATCGATTCCCACCCGACGGTGAAAAACGTGGCAGGCATGGTTTACCCGGACCGCCGTGGATTGGGGTACGGCCTATCCCGGCACAACGATGATCCACGCTTGGATTTCACCCGCATTGCTGATTGTGAGGATGTGCACTTCGCCCATGCGCGGGGTTTTGTGGCAAAAACTTCCGCCAGCGAACCGACGCGCTTGCGCGAACTGCTGCACCAGGCTTGGGCGTGAACTTGTAGCCGGGAGAAACAAGCCCTTGCGCGGTGCGCATTGCGGTGGGACTCATGTCCATCATTCTTTGTTCCAACTGCTGCCTGCCCCATTCTTCATGCGTGAAACCTTAATCGTCATCGGCCTGTTTGTCCTCGCGGTGGCACTGCGCTCGGCGCGCGTCAATTCTTTAAGAAAGATGGGTGCCTTCACCTTGTTGGCCGCCAGCTTCTGTTTTTTTTACTTCATTACGGGCCATCTCGCCGCAGGAGTGGTAGGGGTGGTCCTGTGGTTTTTTCTGCCGTGGATCGAGCTTCTCACCCGCGTGCGGGCGATGCGCCTGCCGCTCAACAACCGCCTGCGCCAGCGTGAGGTTCCCAACTCTTCCTTCTTCCCGAATGCCACCGAGGCTGCGGCCGCGATGGAGGAGGCAAACTTCGAGCACGCCTCGGATTGCGGTTGGGAATGGGCGGGGATGAAACAATTTTTCCGCCTCTTCTGGCACCCGGAGGAGCGTGCGGTGGCTGCCGTCTGCCTGTGTGAACAAAGCAATGTGGCTTTTGCGTTCATCACCATCACCTCTCAAGACACGGATGGAAACATCTGGCGGACCACCAATTTCCCTTTTGCTCCCACCTTGCAATGCCCGCCTCATGTGCAATGGAACCATGTGCCGTGCGAGCGCAGTTGCTTTCACCAAATCCTCAAAGACCATCACGCGTATCTCGCGAAAATGGGCATCCCCCTACATCAGCTCCGAGTCCCAGACCCTGAAGAACTGGAAAACGCGGTGGAAACGGAAATGCGTATGCAAGTGGAACACAACCTCGCCGCCAAAATCATCGAGCTCACGGGCGATGGCAGTTTTCAATACTCCAAACGCGGCCTGCTTTTCCTCTGGGGCCAATACATCAAGGACATGATTCGTCTTTGCTAGAACCCCTCCCGGCAGCGGCGTGACCATGACCTTCGCCCCCCATTGAATCGCTTCCTACTAGCCCTAAGAAAAAACCCGGAGTTTTAAGTAGCGCCCCATTTTAAAGTTCCAGCCCCATCAAACCGCAACCAGTCCCGTTGCGAACAGGCAGCCAATCACAATCGCGAGGCCGATGCGATACCAGCCGAAGATTCCCAGGCCATGGCTCTGCAAGTAGGTGACCAACCATTTTACCGCAAGGGCTGCCGAAATGGTGGCTGCCACCACGCCAACGAAAAGCGGCCATCCGCCGTAGGTGTCCCACATCAGCTTGGTGCCGCCCAGCCAGACATCATAGGCGGGATCAAGCCCTTCCACTTTCCAGACGGCTTTCTTCGCAGTGGCGGCAGTGAGGGTGACGACCCCTAACAGAAACGAATATTCCACGGCGGCCCGAACTGAAAGGCCGACGATGAGTCCGCCGAAAATCGTCATCAAACTGCGGCTGGTGCCGGGCCACATCGCGAGGCACTGCATGAAGCCGATCACCACGGCCATCTTCCAAGTGAGATCAACAAGCTCTTTTCCCGTGCAGGTGCCGGGATTTTTCTTCCCCCACCAGACCGTTCCAAGAATCGCCACGCCGCCGGCAAAAAGGGCGAAAGTGATGGGCCAGGGTTTGAAGAGTTCGGCTTCGATCCAATCATTGAAAAGCACGCCCAGCACCGCCGCTGGCAGGAAACCTGCGATGATGGCGATGACGAGTTTCAAGCCTTCCGAATCCTTACCGAGCAGCCCTTGGATCATCTGCCGGACACGTTTGAAATAAAGCCCCAGCACGGCGAGGATGGCCCCGCCTTGAATGCAGATGGCAAAGGTATCTGCGGCGATTTTTTCCGTGGGAGAGGCCGTGCCGATACCCATGAAATGTTGCGCCACGAGGAGATGTCCCGTGGAGCTGACCGGCAAATACTCGGTGATTCCTTCGATAATGCCTAAGATGAATGCTTGCCAAGGTTCCATGGTGATTCTTTGCGCAGCATGCGGAATGAATCTGCTGGGAGCAAGTTTTTTGAAGTTGATTCATCGCCTGTTCACGCAGACCATTCAGCGCTGCTTACTATTTCATGAAAGTTCAATATCTGAGAATCGTCCGCCGGGCCTTCAGGGCCTTGCGCCACCGCAAGCTACGGCACCGTCCGTGGTGGCAGACGCTTTCAAAGCCTTTGTTCCAAAGGAACCTCTGGGTGCCCTGCCGCGATACGGTTGCTTCCGGCTTGGCTGTCGGGATGTTTTTTTCAATGATGTTCATGCCATTCCAAATGCTGCCTGCCGCACTCATTGCGATGCGGGTGAAGGCGAATGTGCCGATTGCGATGGCGGCCTGCTGGATCACCAACCCCTTCACCGCCGCACCTACGATCTACGGTCAGTTCTGGCTGGGCCAATGGCTGAGGGATGTGTTGTATGTGCCGATGCCTGATTTCATGACGAAAGTGCAGTTCGATGTGCCAGCGGTAGGCGATCTCAATGCGGGCAGCTTTATTCTGGGGATGATCTCTTCGGGTGTGATTTTAGCCCTTCTTGCCTACCCGCTCGTTCATTTGTTTTCGGCAATCCTCCCGCAACATTTGCCTGTCCGGAAACGCAAGATCACGGCTGTTTTGGCCCCTGCGCCCCAAACCGACGTGCCGTGACTTTCGCACCGCAAGGAGCTCCAAACCGCTCCGGGCGCTCCACCGGTGGGAAACGAAATGTCACGCGCTGGGATTTCTGATCGGTGTGCCTCACCAGCCAACCCAGAGCTATCGCCCCGAGGCCTAACAGCGTGAGTGCGCCGATGGCCAGCAGCCAAATTCTCAAAGTGCGCCCGGCTGGCACAGGCTTCTCACGGCGCTCGAAGTAATCATTGCACCCGGCCACAAGATTTCCCATCAGACTCTCGATGTAGGCTGCGGGCATCAGCGTGCGGTCCGCCGTGTGGGTCGCACGGCGGATGGCTGCGGCCAACTCCTGCGTGGGCATGAATTCCGTGGTGCTTTCTAAATTGCTCGGGCCGTCTGGATTTCTGCCGATGCCGAGGCTCAGGCTGTCTGCCTCGAAGACCACCACCAGGCCATTGCCATCGGGGATCCATGCCTGCCGCAGTTGGGAGGAAAGCTCAACGGTGGTCGTCCCGATCAGCGAAGCCTCCACCATCAGATAGATCCGGTATCCATGATCGGCCTCAAGCTTGAGGATTTTTTGGGAAATACGCTGGAAGGCACCTTCATCCCGCTGGAAAAAACCGTTGTCATCGCGGATGCCAAGGTGCGGTGGTTTGGGGTTGCCATCCTTTGTCATCCATTCTGGCAAAGCCTGGCCCTGCCCAAATGTGGCCGCAGCCACCCAGCAGATCAAAAGCCGTGTCCAAAATTGAAGTAGAGTCAACAAGCGGCGAAGCTGAACGCACGCGGAGAAAATAGCAATCCGAGATCGCTGCGTGTCTTGCCGATAACGTGGCAGGCATCCTCTTCAGATTTCCGAAACGCGCGAAACCCGCAGGCGCTCGGCGGTGACGAGGGCTTGAAAATTCGCGTAATCCTTCTCTTTGCTCGATGAGATGATCCGATAGCTGTAACGCCGCCAATGGCGCATTTCCTCCAACGCATTGTTCATCCGCAGGGAAATCGTCTCCACACTATCGGTGCCACGCCCGGACAAGCGCTTGTAAAGCTCGTCCTCGCTGGGCGGCAACACGAAGAGATCGACCAGTGAGTTTTGAATCTTCCGATCGGCACTCGCACGGATTTGGTCAGCGCCCTGCACATCAATGTCCATCACCACGTCCACCCCGGCCTCGAGGAAGGAAATTACCTCGGAGCGGAGAGAGCCGTAGAGATTTCCATGGACCACGGCATGTTCGAGAAACTCGCCTGTCTCAAGTTTTGCGGCGAACTCTTCTTTTGTTAGAAAATGGTAGTCCCTGCCGTTTTCCTCACCCGACCGCGGCGGGCGGGTGGTGCAGGAAATGGAGTAATGCACTTCGCCATTATCGGCAAGCTTCCGGCAAAGCGTGGTTTTACCGGAGCCTGATGGACCGGAGACGACGAGAAGAATGCCGATGCGGGCGGACATGTTGGAAGGATGTAGAAACGATGGCGGCTGGGGAATCGAGAAGTTTATTGAGTTTTCTTATCATTGGAATGATTTGCCTGTTGCGGTGGTGCGTTTGCTCGGTTCAGTGGTCGTAAGATTGGAGCACATAAGGTGCCTGATCAATCTCTGCAAAGTCCACCTCAATGAAAATCACACGCATCACGGCCAACGGAGAGCGCAAAGAAGCCCTCCTCAAGGAATATTTTCTCACCGCATCGCTGCTCGCGCTGTTCCGTCGAATCAGCGAGGAAGCGGCCAATGCAAGCTCTGGCAAAAGCTGGCAGGAATCCGAGGTACCCGCGTTGGCGAAAATCCCCCGGCTCCACCGTTAGTCCAGAACGGGACGAATCCCGTTTTCCAGATTGCTAGACAGCCGAAGACTCGATAAGAATCTTGGGAAAGCCAATGCTCCTCCCCGTATTTCAAGATCTGATCAAGCCCCGCTGGCGGAAAGTTCTAGAAGAGCTGAAACTCTCCGGTCCCCTGCCAGTGAGCGAGCTTGCCAATAGAATCGGTGCTTCCTACATGGCGGTGAAGCAGCAATGCGAGGAACTCAAAGGCATAGGCTACCTAACACGCCGTCGGGTCGCCCGCACGGAAGTGGGCCGCCCCGAGATTTTCTATCACCTCACCGAGATGGCGGATGGGCTTTTTCCACAGGCAGGCATGTCCTTCACCTTGGAATTGTTAGATAGTCTCAAGGTTCTTTATGGAGAAACCTTTGCGGATAAACTGCTCTTTCAGTATTTCGAAAAACAGCAAAACGATTGGCAGAAACGCCTGGGAAAGCTCCCCACCCTCGTCGAGAAGACTCAGAAATTTCTCATTCTGAGGGCCAAAGAGGGCTACCTGATGCGCTGGGAATACGACCCGACCTCTGGCTTCAAAATCGAAATCCATCACAATCCCCTGCAACGGGTGTTCGATCTCTATCCACGGACCATCGCCATGGAACATCGGATGTTGGAGCAGATTCTTGGCTGCCGCATCCTCCGGCGCGAACCATCGGTGGCTGCCGAAAGCACCGGGAAACTAATACTCGAAATCCCCGCAAAACAACCCGTCTGAAATTTAGGCTGAATCTTCTCGGCATCCATGCCGTCATAAAGCCCACAACCTCATTGCTCCATGAAAAATCCGACATCGATTGCCCTTCTTGTCACCGTCCTCGGCCTCAGCGTAGGCTGCGATAAATCCTCTTCAAACGTCGCCAAGCAGCTTGAAGAACTCCAGCGTAAAACCGCCCAGGCGGAAGAACGCCAAAAGGATCTTGAACGGCAAATCGCCGATCAAAAACTCGCCGCCGAGACCGAAGCCATCGAGCGCGAGCGCATGCAGATCGAGGCAGACCGCGCCGAGCTTGAGCGGACCAAGCAGAAGATCGATTCAGAGCAGGCAAATGAGCTGCGCAAACGTGAGGAAGCCCTCGCCACCCGCGAAGACCGCATCGAGCAGAGCCGCGATGCGCTCTTTGATAAAGAACAGGACCTCTCCACCCGTGGTGCCCAACTGAGTGATCGAGAATCCAAAGTCGCCGGCCGCGAGGCACTCTCGTTCCGCGCCCATGAGCAGCCGGTGCCGGTGGGCGATTATAGTAATTTCTATGATTCACTCTCATCCTATGGCTCATGGTTTGAAACACCTACCTATGGGTATGTTTGGCAACCCATCGTGGTGAGGGAATCGAACTGGAGACCCTATAGCCGCGGCCGCTGGATTTGCAGTGACCGGGGATGGACCTGGGCCTCGGACGAGCCATTCGGCTGGGCCACTTATCACTACGGGCGGTGGGCACGATTGCGCAACCGTGGCTGGGTGTGGGTGCCGGGCAGCGAATGGGCACCCTCATGGGTTTCCTGGCGTGAAAGTGGTAGCCACATCGGCTGGGCACCATTGCCTCCGGAGACACTTGCCTATCGTAATCACCGCTGGGATTCCTCGGTGGAGGTCCAATTCGGAATCAGCCCCTCATGGTATAACTTCGTGGAGGTCAATCATTTCGGAAGCTCCCTATATCAGTATTGTTTACCCGTCACGCAGAACATCACTTATATCAACCAAACCACGAACATCACCTATATCCACATCCAAAACCGCCAAGTGATTAGTGGTGGACCAAGGTATGATGATCTGAACCGCAGATCTGAACGCAGGATTCCTTTCTATCGTCTGGATATGGACAGGCATTCACGCCCAAGCCGGAATGTGATCGGGATGCGCCCGCGCTTCGAGGGGGACCGGATGATGGTTTCCGCTCCTAACATGGATGCAGGCTGGAACGAGGGACTCCGCCCACGCGAAGTGAGGGGAAAAATCGAATATGAAGTGGAGCGTGAAAAACCCTTACGCCAGGAAATCTCGGATCGTTTTCGCAGTGATCGTGATGAGCGCACGCGCATTGCTTCCCGCACCATCGAATCACTGGGTGGTGAACAAGAGTTCAACGCAAGACGCCTCAAAGAGTTGGAAGAAAACCGCAAAGAAGCGGAGACCGCCATCGAGAAGGAAGTTCCTAACGATCCTGGTTCGGAAACCCTTGTCACCCCGGAAGAACGTCCAAGGCCGCAAGCCCCGGAGGACAAGACACCAGAGCCACCAGACAACCGCCCCATTGCACCCGCCGAAGCCTTGCCTGCTGAAGAAGTTGCAGTGCAGCCAGCTACCAAGGAAACTCCCGCAAGCGACGAAGTGCAGGCGAAAGATGAGTCTGCTGCGGCGACTCTGCCCGTAGAGACTCCCGCGATGAAGGCTCCCGTGGAAGAGTTCGCGCCAGACGTTTCAGAGCCGGTAATTCCCAACCCCAACGAGCGCCCCTCACGGCCAACTGCGGGCACTCGTGAACTACCACCCGGAATGACCCAAGGTGATGGAAAACCCGTCGAGATTCCAAAAGGCAAGACCACTTCGGAAGTGATGGATGCAGCCGCCCAAGGCGCGGCCCCACCCCAACCCGGTGATCAGGATGCGATGCCTCAAAGACCCGAGCCAGACCCAAGCGAAGCCCTCCCCAAAGATCGGGAGATGACAAAACCTCGTGGCCAAGACCATCCGAGAAACCGCTCCGAGGCAAACGAGGGCGGCAGAAGCGCTCGTGAGTCTCTAAGCGAAAAAATGGCCGAGAAGAAGCGAGAGAGAGAAGAAGGACAAGCAACACAACAGCAGCAACAACAACCTGAGCCACAACAGCAGCCACAACGACCTGAGCGACAACCCGAACCGCAGCCCCAACAAGAGATGAAGGAGGACACCACCGCACAAGCGGCGGTGCAGGCAGCTGCCCAAGGACGCGAGCAAGCTGAAGAGCAGCAGGCAAATGCGCGTGAGCAGCAAGCCAGGGCGCAGCAGGCAGAAATGAGCCGTCAGCAACAGGCTCAAGCCGAAAGGGAAGCGACACAAGCCGAGCAGCAGGAGCAAAAACGCCAAGCCGAAGCCGCCCATGAAGCGCAACAACAACAACGCGAAATGGAACGTGCCCGCCAACAGCAGGCACAAGCCGAGCAGCAGGAGCAAAAACGCCAAGCGGAAGCCGCCCGTGAAGCGCAACAACAACAACGCGAAATGGAACGTGCCCGTCAACAGCAGGAGCAGCAGGAGCAGCAACGCGAAATGGAACGTGCCCGCCAACAGCAGGAACAACAACAGCAACAGCAACAACGCGAAATGGAACGCGCCCGCCAACAGCAGGAGCAGCAACAACAACAGCAGGAGCAACAACGCGAAATGGAGCGTGCCCGTCAACAGCAGGATCAACAGGAACAACAGCGTGAAATTGAACGCGCCCGTCAGCAGCAGCAACAGGAGCAATAGCCAACGGGAATGTCTAACCTCCGAAGGAGGCATCCACCTGCTCATGATGCGTATGACCAGTAATTCGCACTTCGCCGATCATTGACCCTCAGACGGCCATCATCCGAAATCCCAATCTGGACGACGAACCGCAATGACCGTCAGTTTCCAATTTGTGCCGTCAAAAGCGTGATCCTTGACCTCTTCTCGCAAGTCTGCCAATGATCCCGGCGAAGCCCGCTGGAACGGACGCGTCATGTATTAAAACCAACCAACTTCACTATGAAACGCCTCTCACGCATCGGTTCAATCAGTCTGGCAGGAATCGCGCTTTGCCTTTCCTCATGCGCCACAGGAGGGCGCTCCCCTTCCGGTTTCCTCACCAATTACGAGCAGCTTGATTCCGGCTACGGCACCGCAGATGCCGTCACCACGTATCGCAAGCCAGGTGTCAATTATGCGAAATACGACAGCGTTCTCATTGATCCCGTTACCACCGTCGTCTCCACACCCGGCATCAGTCCTGAAGTGAAGGATCAACTTGCGGCCAATCTGGCAGACGCTCTCCGCAGCCAATCCGGTGGAAAACTCAAGATCGTCAGCACCCCGGGACCCAGCACCCTCCGCGTTCGCACCGCCCTCACCGATGTGGTTGAGAATCAAAAATTGGGCAAGCCCGTGAAGACGATCCACACCAGCCCCCTAGCTACTTTCAGTGGCACTATCGGTTCCACTGCCGTCGCAGATTTCATCTCAGATATCTCCTTCGAAGGCGAAATCCAAGACTCCGTCACTGGCGAGCGCCTTGGGGCTCTTGTGGATCATCGCCTGGGTTCCAAACGTGAGGCTACCGCCACCACTACTTGGGCCTCAGTCCGCAGTGCCACCAACCAAGGAGCAATCCGTCTCTGGACGCGTTTCTCAGATGGATTTGGCAACTGATGCCATTCTCCAACAAGCGCCGAAGACCGCCCTAATCGATCACCCATCGCTCAAGCGTTGAACCAAAAACATTTTAATCGGAACTTCAGAAATTCTCTCTGGGTATCCGCAGAAACGCCGGCTTGCCCCGGAGTGGCATCGATTTCCTGCTGAGAGCTTCGCCGCCATCCTGCGCTTCGCTGGAATCATCGTAGCCCGGGATCTCAATCGCATTTTCAAATTCTCGGCCCATGAGCACAATCGCCAAGGCACTAAACACGGCAAGAATACCTGCCACCCCTAGAGCAGTCTCGGACGAAAATCCCAGAAAATGAACCATTCCGAAGGTGATCACACTGATCCAAAACAGACAGGAACAGGTGACTACGAGAGTCGCTGCGAAGTTGATGAAACGGGTTTTCATTAGGGGGTAAGATACCACAACAACCATTTTGTTCAAGATTGGCGAAAGATTCTTGCAGAAAAGAAATTTTCTTCTGAAGAATTACCTGATTTCAATTCTGAATAACTCTGTAAATTTTTTAAAACCAACGATTTGAGCAAATTTCACAAAATTCGGCGTCCACGAGGTGCTTTTAAATTTCAAATTACTGAGAAATCCGCAATACCACCGCAAGAATCGGGTGGGCAGGCCAGGCT
>JBBRIB010000057.1:0-11207 GCA_038221745.1 Verrucomicrobiales bacterium | reverse complement strand
ATTGGTCCATCCCGGGACGTTGCCAGCCTTCATTTCCTTATCCAAGGCTGCAAGCACATGGCCGACGGGGACGAGCTTTACGGGATTTTCAAAGTCAGGAGTGGCAATACGGACCTCTCGGAGGAGGGTCTCGAAGTAGTCACGGGTTTCATTGGTAGCATCCCAGCCACCGGTATATTTCGCCTCCCAGCGGTCCGAGTAGGCATCCACTCCGGTTAAGTCGTTGCCACTTCCGGGCTTGGCGGGATCATAGTCGTTTTTGTCAAATGGCTTGTTTTTTCCATCATAGGTGATGCGGGGCCCGCGGGCATAAATATAGACCTGCACCTTGGGGTTCTTGAGTTTCGCAAGATTTGCAAACCTGGTGATCAGGGCGACATCTCCGAGGTCCTCCTGGCCTTCTTGTTTGTTGTGCAAGTGCCGATCAAACGGCTGGATTGAAACGATGTCCCATGAATACCCGGCCAGAGCCTTCTGCCAACCGCCGTAGGGCTCTTCATTAAAGCCATCATCCGGGTGCTGGTAGAGCCACTCCAGCGGGGCACCAGGAATCATCTGGCGCCCCCATGTGAGATCGATGTCACGGGTTTTCGCAAGTTGCGCCAAGGGACCGTAACGGATGGTATCGGTCACACTGTTTCCAATGAAGTAGGCACTTCGCTTCGATGCGGTTGCATCGTCTGCAAGGACCAGGGATTTTTCAGAGAAACCAAGCGTGAGAGCGAGGGCGAAAAAACGAAGTGAAGAATTTGACATGGACATATTGTTAATTGAAAACCTCCGGATTCAAGGACTGGAAACCACAAGACGGCTGAAGCTAGCTTTCATGGGTATTACGATTACCTGTGCCATTGGGCTTTTTGCAACGCGGGTTTATGGCCAGCCGCGTGCGACGGGCTTCATATGCGGTAGGAGTTTACGCCTGAAGGTAAACATCGTGGCCGCGCAGTAATCAAGCCGGAAAAAGCCTGCCTACCCGAGTGGGTAGTGGGGCGGGTGATGGGAGCCTTTCAGGAAACGAAATCGTAGTCGTAAGGCTTGCGCATTTCCCGGGCGAGGTGGGCGTTTGCTTCGGCAGCGTTTTCGCCGGTGAAGATTTGGTCTTCCGAATCCCATTGAAGTTTTTTGCCCGTGCGCAGGGAAATGGCACCGAGATGGCAGACGGAGGCTGAGCGATGGCCTATCTCGACATCACAGATGGGGTCCTTGCGGGTCTGCATGCTTTCGAAGAAGTTGCCCTTGTGATCGTTGCTGAAGTAAAGGTGCTCGGCTCCATCGGGGAGGGGTTTGGTGAGGAGCTCGCGGTCGCTGGCGGTGATTTCGCCACGGTTGACCCAGATCCAGCCATCGGTGCCTTCGAAGCGGATGCCATTGCGCTGGCCGTCTTTGTTGATGGTCTCCCCAAATGGGCTATCGTCGATGGTGGTGCGGACGTTGAAGACGACACCATTGGCGTAGGTAAACTTTACTTCGTATTCGCTGTTGGTGGTGTAGCCGCCCGGGACAAGGGTTGCAAGGGGCTTGGACTCGATGTGAACAGGCGCGACGAGGCCGATGGCCCAGTAACCAATGTCCATGTGGTGGGCACCCCAATCCGTCATGGTACCGCCGGAGTAGTCATACCAATTGCGGAATTTGATGTGGCAGCGCTCGGGCCTGTATTCGGCGAATGGGGCTTGGCCTTGCCAGAAGTCCCAATCGAGTTCTGCCGGGACGGGGGCGCTGGGGAACGGGCCGCCACGCAGGCCGGCGGGAAGCCAAACGTTGACTTCCTTGAGCTTGCCGATGCGGCCGTTGCGAACGAGTTCACAGGCAAGGCGGAAGCGCTGGCTGCTGCGTTGTTGGGTGCCGGTTTGGAGGATGACTGTGTTTTCGCGAACGGCTTTGACGACTTGTTTACCTTCGTCGATGGTGAGGGTGAGAGGTTTTTCCGAGTAGATGTCCTTTTTAGCTTTGGCGGCACCGATGTTGATGAGGCTGTGCCAGTGATCCGGGGTGCCGTTGATGATCGCATCAACGCCAGGGTGGGTAAGGAGCCTGCGGAAGTCGGAGAATTTTTCAGGAGACTTCCCGTCTTTGGAAAAATCGACAGAGGCGCGCTCAAGGTGGTTTTTATCGACATCGCAAATTGCGACAACATCGGCAAAGCGAAGGGCGTCCTTGGCATCTCCGGTGCCCATGCTGCCGCAACCGATCAGAGCGATCCTGGGGCGGGCGTTCGGTGAGGTAATGGTCTGCGCGGGTTCTTGGCCGAGGGCCGTTTGGCGCTCTACAAACCATAGTGGTAGGCCGGTAGAGGCGGCGATGGCGGAGCAGCGGCGGAGGAAGGAGCGGCGGGAAACTTGGAAGGATTTTGTCGGATTCATCGATTGCAGATTTAAGATTTGAGATTTGAGATTTGAGATTTGAGATTTGAGATTTGAGATTAGTTGGGTTCAAACACGAGACGGAAACCAACGTCTTGACGCCTTAGCGAGCGGTCGGCAATCCATTCGCGGGTGAGGGCATTGGTGCCGGGCTTGAGGTAGGAGCCGCCCATGAGCACCCAGAGGCGCTCCCCTAACGGATTTGCGGGGTTTGCAGCAGGGCTGCTGGTCCATTCGGAAACGGAGCCGGACATGGCAAGCAGTCCGGCAGGGGTGCGGTCCACCATTTCTGAATTTACGGGGGCCCAAGTGCCGGGAATGAGGCGGCGTGGCTGGGGCAATTGGTGGCTAAGGGCGGCGAACCATTCTTCTTGAGTGGGCAGGCGGCCTTTCTGCCATTCCGCATAGGCCGTGGCGTCCCACCAGTCGATGCCGATGACCGGGGAATCGAGGGTGACGGGTTTGCCTTGCCATTTGTCGTTTGCTTTTGCGGCTGCGATCAGGGCTTCCCAATCGGCGGGTTGGTGGGAAAGTTTTTCTGCAGGCTGAGACTCGTGATCGAAGGTGCTTTGGCGCTCGCTTTTGGAAAGCATACCCAGCATTTCAAGGAATTCCGCATATTCACCGAGGGTGACTTCGTGAGCGGAAATTTGAAAGGCTGGCAGGTTATCAGTGGTCCCATCCGGGGTGGGATGCTTACCCGCTGGGATCGTAATGGCTCCGGGAAGAATGGCGCGGACGATGGGCTGTGGCTTGGGCGGGCGAAGGTAAATGACAACGGATGTAAGACACGCGAAAATGATCCCACTCACAATGGCGACAAGGGCAAAGTTTTTCTTACCCGGTCTGCTGGAGACGAACCGGGTGGCAGGGGAGGGGGGCAGTGGCTCGGCGAGTTGTTGCTCGATTTGCTCACAGCACTCGCGGACCTGGGTCCAAGTGATCGGGGCGTCGACACCCTCGCCGCGCATCCAGCTCAGGAGCGTTAGAAAACGTGTGCTGCCGGGTTTTTCCCGGGCGACCAGTGGCACCATCGCGGTGCCGAGGTGGGTGGTGTCTCGTTGGGATCGCTGGGGATCACGAGGACCGGCGATGGCGAGGTTTTTAATGCGAATCACCCCCTGTGCATCCAGGTGGACGGCATCGAGATCCAAGCGGGAAGCGGCGTGGTCCAGTGCTTCATATTGAAGATTGGCATCGCAGATTCTGCGAAGAATATGGGCGAGACGCGCAGGGAGGAAAATTTCCGAGGCACTTTTCCTCGCCTCCAGGGTGGCACCGGGCAACAGCTCATGGGCGCAAAAGCAGAGACCCGGCTCGGAGATGGCTTCATACACGGAGCCGATGAGCGGATGGTCCACCGCCGCCTTCGCCCTCACATCTGCTAGAAAAGCATCTTGTTGGCTTGCGTCCTTGAGTTCCTCCACCAGCACCTTGCGGGCGACGGACACTTGATCTGCCAGCCAAGTGCGGGTGATGGCATTTTCACCCAGTAGTTCCTCGAGGTGGTATTCACCGAGATTGCGATCAGCAAAAGGAGGTTTCATCAGAAGTAAGACGGCAGGAATCAGCGGATGGGACGCGGTGGTAAAAGCGGAAGATTGGGATCGAAATCAAGTGGCATCGTATTTTGAAAGTCTGGGAACATTGGGTCCGTGGAAGCGCTGGCAGGCGCTTGGGCAATGCGGGCGGCGAGGTCGCGCGGCCACGCCTGAACATCCAGCACGTCGCCCCTGTAGAGCAATGATACCACTTGGCCGTAGTAAGTTCTTTCACCGAAAAGATGCTCCGTCGCACGATCCTGAGCCGGAATCTGATAGTTCATTTGTAGAACCTCTTCGTCTCCTTGCCAATCAAAAGGGAGTGTCACCCATTGTTCGGTCACCCATGATTTATCCTCAAGTTGGAGGATTTCACCCTTCGGAGTTTTATTGAAAAAAACCACTGAAACCGAAATTTCTCCGACATCGATTTCGGCATCGGGAGATTTTTGCACGGGGATGGTGAGCACCACTTTTTGGCCATCGTCATTTTGGGGATCATTGAAAATCCGCACCCGGCTGAGTGCCAGTTTCCCCAACATGCCCTCGGGTTCCTGAAAGCCATCGCGCAGTTTCGCGCCGGCGAGTTCGAAAAGACTCCCCGCTTTGGTGGCTCCCATCTGGAAGACCTTTTCAAAGTGCAGAGCTGCCAAATCATAGACCCCCATCGCTTCGTGGACGAGGCCCAGTTCGTAATGCACGTTCGGATCATCGGGGGAGCGGGAATGCGCCTCTTCGAGTTTCATGACCGCCAGGCCCATATCGCCCTTCACGCGGGCTTGCTTCGCTTCCTTCACCAAGCGCTCCGAGACAGGATCATCGATTTTCGGAGTGATGACCGGGCTGGATGCCACAGCTGGGAGTGACGCAGCGGCGGCGGGCAGTGGAGCAGGCGGGCGCGAAATGACCGGAGCGGCTGGCTGAGCGAGCGCTTCCGCCGGGGTGGATGCCGGCACCCGGACAATCATTGTTTTAGGCACCTCCTTTTCGATGTAGCGCACCACGCGGGATTCTTCAAACCGGGCGGCAAGCGCCATCCCGGCGATGAGGAGCTGGGTGAAGGCAATCAGGCACAGCACCCAGCAGGAGATTGCGAAAACCGGCAAATTCGCTTTTGTGGACTCGGCAAAGGGATTAGCAGGCACTGGAAATACATTGCTGAACTTTTGTCAGCTTGTCAATCGATGCTATGAGTGCGGGCGATGGGAAACCTAGGGCCTCCCTCTGGACGGGACCCGAATTCCAAGTAGTCGGCAGGCAAGGAATCTAATAATCGGCGACGGGTTCTAACCGGGCGACCCGACCCGCTTCTCGGCGGAGTTCCTACGACGCGCGATACATTTTCAGATTCACCCTGTATCTTGTCATCTAGTTGGAACAAATTCAATCAGTCCGCCACCTACCTTCCACAGCAACCGTCTTGCCCCAGCCTGATGCCACAGACTCCAGCCATCAGATCGACAACCTGGAGCGGAGATTGGCCAAAGGTCAAAATTCCTATTTGACCACCGGAGGGTGATTTCCCCAGAACCAGCCTTTTACCTTCCGTTCTGGATTTCGGCTCAAGCGCCGGGACGGTGCCTAACGCCACGAGTCAAATCTCATGATACACCTGATGTTTAAAAAAGCGGCCCGACTGATCATCCACAAGGAAAACCCATTAACCTTGGAGCATCTCAGTCGGACCGCCTAGAGCGTCGCGACACTCACTACAAGCAAAAGTCGTGCCAATTATTCGGCGAGATGAAAATTATTTTTCCGCCTGATTTCTCTCTACTGCTTCGAGCAAGATCCTCAAAGCCCCGCCCGAAATCCAAATTTCATACACCAAGCAAAGAAGCGAAATCGCCATCAGACTCAATGCCACGAGAAAGACGATCATCGCCGCCCGCGGATGCTCGGAAATCACTCCCAACATCGAGATCACGCACAGCAGCATGCTCACCGCCCCGAACAATTGCATCGTCCGGATCAAGGTCAGGCGTCGTCTTAGATTCTCGATCTGCGCCCCTGATATCGCATCGGCATTTTTTATCCAATCCCCGTGAAGATGGCGGATCAAAGCGGAGAGGTGCAAAAAGCGATTGGTGTAGGACAGGAACAGCAAACTGATCGCAGGAAACAACAGGGCGGGAGTGGAAACCTCAAGAGTCACGCCGCACCCTAAGCCCGGAACCCGTCGCAAAGGAATGCAAAATTCTGTGGATTCCTTTGAATCGGGCGGTATCGTCTCACGTCAACAATAAGAAGGATCGAAAAAATCGCTTGAAACGGGCGATAGTTTATCTATTCTTCACCAACCTTAAAAATAAATGAAACTTAAGTTAATCCTCGCAATCAATTCCCTTGCCGCAGTGCTTCTCACCAGTTGCGGTGCCCCTGTCGGCCCTAATACCCAACGCGGAGCTGCCACGGGTGCGTTGGGCGGTGCCGTCCTTGGCGGCATTATCGGTCACCAATCCGGACGTGGCCTCGAAGGCGCAGCCATCGGCGGCCTCGGTGGCGCAGCGGTAGGTGGCGCGCTGGGCAATGCCCGTGATCAGGAACGATATAATCGCTATTGAGCGATCCATCATCCTCAACGGGGCGTCCTGAAACCGGATGCCCCGTTTTTTTTGGGATGAAACCTGCTGTTTCGTTTCTCCCATTCCCAGTTAGAAGTTACCCGTATGCCGATCCAGAAAATTTTCCTCATCGCGTTGATCGCATTATCAGGCGCAATTGGAATGCAAAATGCGCAGGCCGCCAATGGTGCCAAGTCCGTGGCCACTTTGCTCAGCGAGCAGAAATCCATCGCACCCGGCAGCACCTTCACGCTGGCCCTGAAGCTTGAGCACCCTGAGGGCTGGCATAGCTACTATCAGAACTCGGGTGGTGTCGAATTGCCGCCCGCCATTGAGTGGACGCTGCCTGAGGGCATCACCGCCGGCCCCATTCAATGGCCCGTGCCGGAGGTGAAGGACAGCTTCTTTGGCAAGAGCTTCGTGTATTCCAACAGCCCGGTTTTCCTCATCGATCTCACCGCACCCGCCACTCTCAAGCCCGGCGAAACGCTCACTCTCACGGCCGCCGCCGCCTGGCAGATCTGCAAAGCCAGTTGCATCAATGAAGAAGGGACTTTCACCCTCACCCTGCCCGTTTCTGCCACCGCTGAAAATGATGCAAGCAACGCAGCCCTTTTTACCCAGGCCCGCGCCGCCCAGGCCACCCGCCCCGCAGGTCTGAATCCCTCCGCTGCCTCGGATGGGGGCGATGTGCGGTTGCGCGTCGTCAGCCAAGCCACTCCCACCGATTTCATCCCGGACCAGCAATTCCTTCTGCCCGCCAGCGCCGGTGGCTCGATCACCCGTGAGGGCGATGCTTGGCTCATCCAGCTCAAGCGCGCCACTCAGGATGCCTTTGAAAATCCCATCCCACAGGGGAAATCATTTTCGGGCATCCTCGTCGCCCAGCCATCGATCACGATTCCGGAAACCACAATCTCCAGCCCACCGACCAAAGCACTCCCATTATCCGGATTTCTTCCCGTCATCGGCGGTATGCTGTTAGGTGGCTTGATTCTCAATCTGATGCCTTGCGTGTTTCCTGTCATCGGCCTGAAAATCATGGGCTTCGTCCAACAAGCGGGAGCGGATCGCCGGAAGATCGCGCTTCACGGTATCCTCTTCACACTCGGGGTGTTGGCTTCATTCGGCGTGCTCAGCGGCATCCTCTTCGCCGCCCGCACGGCGGGCGGAGATGCCATCGGCTGGGGCTACCAACTCCAGAATCCGTGGGTGGTGCTTGGCCTCATGCTTCTCATGTTCATCCTCGCCCTCAACATGTTCGGCCTCTTCGAGCTCGGCACCTCGGCCACCTCCGTGGGCGGCAGCCTTCAATCGAAACAAGGCATCGGCGGCACTTTCTTCTCAGGAGTGCTCGCCACCGTCGTCGCCACGCCCTGCTCCGCCCCGTTTCTTGGCGCGGCCATCGGCGCTGCCATCGGCTTGCCAGCCCTTCAGTTCTTCATCGCCTTCGCTGCCATGGCCATCGGCCTCGCCGCTCCCTATTTGATCCTCTCGATTTTCCCCAATCTCATCGATAGGCTCCCCCGCCCCGGTGCCTGGATGGAAAGCTTCAAACAGGCCATGTCTTTCCTGCTCTTTGCCACGGCCGGCTACCTGCTCTGGGTCTATGCCGGCCAGATTGGATTGGAAAATCTGCTGGGTCCGATCTTCGGCTTGAGCGCCATCGCGATCGCCGCGTGGATCTATGGGCGTTGGCATCTCCCCCACCGCCCGCGCGGCACCCGCATGGGGGCCCTCACTCTGACAGCCGCGTTCGCGCTCACGGGATTCTATCTCGCGAAACCTCCTGAAAAATCCTCCCTTGTATGGGAACAATGGACCGGGGAAAAAGCCGACGCACTCACCAAGGCAGGCACCCCCGTCTTCATCGACTTCACCGCCCAGTGGTGCGCCACCTGCCAGGTGAATAAAAAAATCGCCTACACCAAGGAGGTCATTGCCCTCATGAAGCAGAAAGGCATCGTCGCCCTCAAGGCCGATAAAACCAGCGCCAACCCCGAGATCGATGCCAAGCTCCAAGAACTCGGGCGCTCTGCCATTCCCGTGAATGTGCTCATGGTTCCAGGCAAACAGCCGATCATCACACCTGAACTCCTAACAGCGGGCTACCTCGAAACTCTTTTTAATCAGGAAATTCCGTAATCCGGGATCATTCTCCGATCTGCCCGATTGCTCTGGCTGCATGGCTTTCTCCGGCAATATCTTGCAACCAGCGTGCGGCGGCTTGCGGGTTCTTGCGGGCATAGCCATCAGCAACTTGTCCGCATGGCGGTCGCCTATAAGGGCTCGTCTTGCAGCGGGTTCGACCAGCGTGCCCCGGCTTCCGGCTCTCAGCACGGAGGGTTTCTCTGGCGGCGGCTTGGTCAAATGCGGCTTTCCCGTCGATAGTTCCCCAAGCGTGATGGAAGTCCCGCCACTGCTCGGGATCTGCTCCCAGGTTCACCAGCTGCTCGCGTATGGCTGATGCATTCTCGGGCGTCATCGCTTCAAGGAGTTTGGAAAAGGCAAGGCGGCGGATGATCGGGTTCGGCTCCCTGAGCGCTTGACTGAAAAGAATGTTTAGATTGCCCACGGCACCAGTGACCGCACCGAACACACGAGCGAGGGCGCTGCTCTCGCGCTTGGCCCCGGTTTTAAACACGTTTTCATCCTGCGCAATTCCAGCGACTGGGATTATTCCTTTCTGCTCTTTCAGCCTCTCCCGCTGCTTCCCAAGGCAACCACACGAAGACTGACCTTGACCGCAGCCGTTTTCGATAGTGTGGTTCTGCCGCTCCTCCGCCCGACTTGCGCCTGCGGCTGTTCGCACTTCGAACGGCGTCGTAGGTTCCGTTGCGCGGCATAGCGAATAAACTATAAATTACATAGCAGCGGTGCAGGCTTGAGTCCTGTTGCTTATGCTTTCAAGCGCATTGATTTTATGAACGAACTTAAAGAAAAACTAATGGCTCTGGGCCTCAGCGAGGAAATGACGGACAAGGCGATCACCACGGTAGCGGAATTTGTAAAAACGAAAATCCCGGAGAGCTATCACTCGATGATCGATGATGTGATGGCTGGCAAGACCCCGGAGTTGGGCGGCATCCTCGGCAGCTTGGGAAGTTTCTTCGGGAAGAAGTAAATCCGGGACGAATTTTTCGAAACAAAAACCCCCGCTTGGATTTACCAGGCGGGGGTTCTTTTATAATGATTCGGGAGCGGGAAGGCTTAGGCCTTTTCGGTTTCTTCCTTGGCCTCGAAGCCGTAGCGGGATTCAAGGTCATCGGGGACTTCAGCGACGTGCTCGACGATGGTTTCGATGGTGGGTTCCACTGCGGCGGTGGGAGTTTCAACAACAGTGTCGATGGCGGCGACTGGAGCTTCGGGTCGGTTCGCCGATGCGACGACGATGGGACGTGGCTCGCGCTCAGGGCGATCTTCTGCCTCTTCGCGCTCGTCGTTGCCCTTGGCCTTGGCACCTGAAACGGTCAATTTACGGCCCATGAAGAATTGATCATTGAGGACTTCCACCGAGCGGATGGCATCGTCCATATTGAGCATTTCCAGGAAACCGTAGCCTTTGGAGCGATGGGTGCTGCGGTTGTAAACGATCTCGACGTTGCGAACTCCGCCGACGCCTTTAAAGAGTTCCTTGAGGTCTTCTTCGCTGACATCGTAAGAGAGGTTCCCAACGTAAACACGCGGGGATTCCACGCTATCGCGGTTGCCACCGCGGCTACGTTCTCTCGGTTGGCGTTCACCGCGTTCGGTGCGCTCGCCGCGTTCGGCACGCTCGCCGCGTTCGGCACGCTCCGGGCGGGGTTGGCGTTCCGGGCGGGCGTCTTTTTCCTGAGGGCCGCCTTCGTAGGAACGGGCGACGCGGGTGTTGGACTTCGGGACGCGGGCTTCAGGGGTCGGCCTGGCAGCCTCGGGCTTGCGCTCGGGGCGGGCTGGCTCTTTGTAGAGGCCGATGGCTTTGAGGACTTTTTGCCAAAAGCTCAGTTTCGGAGCCGAATAGACGCGCGCCGGACGAGGGGCCTGAGGGCGGAATTCCTCGCTGCGATTGCCACCGCCTTGGCGGCGGTTTTGCGATTGGCCGCCACGGTTTTCACCGGAGCGCCGCTCGCCACCCTGGCGGTTTTCGGAGTTGTTGTTGCTGTTGTTACGGTTTTTGCCTCCGCGTGAGCGGCGGCGTTTGCTGTCTCCCGAGTTGTGGGAGTCTTGTGTTACGTTTGACATTTTGTCAGTGGGGTCATGGTTTCAGGCGGCCCGGCGCGGCGGATTCGGCTGAATCCGGCAATGCTGGATGGACCTCGTGCTGACCGGTAGCGTCGCTCCGAACCGGCTTTTTGGTTGCCGGGGTGAAGCTCCGCAGCGCCTGCGGAAGGGGACTTCACCAATGGAAACAACGCGCCGACTCGCGCCGCCGCCCGTGAGTCAGGAAATTCCGATTTTCCTGCCTGCGGGCCGATCTCGACGCTCTCAGAACAGCGTCAAATCAGTCAGCGATCGGCCAGATGCGGGCATTGGAGGTAAGAATTACCTGCTCGGCGGAGAAGTTACGGAGTTTTGAAGCTTTGGCAAGACCGGAACTCTGTAAGGCGCAATCCTTGGCACGGTGATTTTATTTGTGAGGATTGATTGCATGTGGCTGTAGGGGAAAGCACTTTGGGCTAGACAAACCGGGCGATTTGCGGTCAGTTACGGCTGACATGAACTCTGAAGTCGAAAGCGTGTTTGCCGAGGACCCGCCC
>JBBRIB010000056.1:0-11235 GCA_038221745.1 Verrucomicrobiales bacterium | reverse complement strand
CCATTTTACACCGCCGGACTGAAGTGGCTGTCCCCACGCTTTCCTTGGATGATTGATCGCATCCACAACAAAATTCTCCGTGAGTTTCGCAAAACGCCATGAATCCGGCAAGTTTCATCAAGGCGGCGTTTCAAGATCGCAATGTGATACTCACCGGAGGCGCTTCCGGTTTGGGAAGGGAACTGGCCACCCTCATGGCGCGTGGCGGGGCAAAAGTCTTTGTGCTGGATGTGGATGAAGCCGGACTCTCGGAACTGTTAGAGATCGATGCCTCGCCCGGCATCTTGCGTCCCAAAGTGGTGGATGTGGGAAATTTCACGGCCTATCAAATGGTGATCGATGAAATCCTCAAGGAGGTAGAAGCCATCGATTTTCTCTTTAACAACGCCGGCGTAACGCTCATGGGCGAGGCCCAGAAGATTCCATTCGAGAGTTCGAAGTGGCTGCTGGACACCAACCTGATGGGTGTGGTCCACGGCACTCATCTGATTTATCCGCTGATGATCGCCCAAGGGCGTGGCACGATCATCAACACCGCCTCCATCGCAGGGGCCACCGGCTACGCAACGGCCGCAGCCTACACCGCGTCCAAAGCCGCCATTCTCGAGTTCACCCGCTCGCTCAGAGCCGAGGCGAAGTGCTACGGAGTGCGGGTGGTGGCGGCCTGCCCGGGCTATGTGGACAGCGCGTTGTTCGATCAAAAGCGGATCATAGGAGCGGATCGCGGCGAGTTGATCCGGAAATTTCCCGTCACCATGATGTCCCCCGCCACTGCCGCCCGCAAGCTGCTGCGGGGTCTGTTGAAACAGCAAAGAATCATCGTATTTCCGTTGAACGCCAAGGTCCTGTGGGGTGTTTACAACTGGTGCCCATTGATCATCGCGCCCTTGCACGGCTCCTTGCTCAAAGTGTTCAGGAAAAAATGAGCGGACCTTGCTCAAACCAAAAGATATTTCGAAGCCTGCTCGACGTCCTTGTCGCCTCTGCCTGATAGATTGGCTATAAGGATGCAGTCCTTCGGCAAGTTTGGCGCGATCTTTGTGATGTATGCCATCGCATGGGCGGTTTCGAGAGCGGGGATGATGCCCTCCGTGTGAGCCAGTTCCTTGAATCCTGCCAAGGCTTCATCGTCGGTGGCGTAGGTGTATTCCACCCGGCCGATGTCTTGCAAGAAAGCGTGTTCCGGACCGACGGCCGCGTAGTCGAGACCGGCGGAAACCGAGTGGGTGAGCTCGATTTGGCCATCGTCATTGGCGAGCAACCAAGTCTTCGTGCCTTGCAGGACTCCGAGTTTTCCGCCTTGAAAGCGCGCTGCGTGGCGTTCCGGGAAAATGCCGTCTCCGCCCGCTTCCACCCCCACCATGCGCACGTTCTCATCATTGAGGAAGGGATGAAACAAGCCGATGGCATTGGAGCCTCCGCCCACGCAGGCCACCAGCAAATCCGGCAAGCGGCCTTCTTTTTCAAGAATCTGTTGCCGGGTTTCCACGCCGATGATGCGGTGGAAATCCCTCACAATCATCGGAAATGGATGAGACCCCAGTGCCGAACCAAGAATGTAGTGGGTTGTTTCCACACTGCTCACCCAATCGCGCATGGCTTCGTTGACGGCTTCCTTGAGAGTGGCCTGGCCTGCGGTCACGGCCCGCACTTCGGCACCCATCAGCCGCATGCGGGCGACGTTGAGCGCCTGGCGTTCCATATCCACCTTACCCATGTAAACCACGCACTCCATGCCAAAGCGGGCGCAAACGGTGGCGGTCGCCACGCCATGTTGGCCAGCTCCGGTTTCCGCGATGATGCGCTTTTTTCCAAGGCGTTTGGCAAGGAGAATCTGGCCGAGGGCATTGTTGATCTTGTGCGCACCAGTGTGAAGAAGGTCCTCGCGCTTCAAATAAATTTTCGCCCCGCCCAGCAGATTTGTCCAACGCTCGGCAAAATAGAGCGGGGTAGGACGGCCACAGTAATTGTGGAGGAGGTCATCAAGCTCGGCTTGGAACGCGGGATCTGCCTTTGCTGCGGCATAGGCAGTGGCGAGTTCCTGCAAAGGGGACATCAAAGTCTCCGGGACGAACATTCCACCGAATTGGCCGAAGTGACCAGTGGAATCAGGAGTGATGGGAAGTGCGGGTGTTAGAGCTGCCATGAACGTGCTCACTGTTCCGCTTTATTTTGCAGGATTCAAATGTTAATTTTCAAGAGGAACGGGTTGATGGGTAATTGCAAAAATGAGCCGGAATAAAATCGCCTCAATCACGTAGCACACCGGGGTTTGGTCTGGACCGCTTCCCCTTCCGCCTAGCTGTCTCAAGCAATCTTCCGAGAAGGTGAGCAAGGCGAATGCAGGGCCGGAGTCTTGAACCAACCCGTTCCACTCAGTTCGGCGTAACCGACAAGCGGTGGAGTCTCAGTGGATCAGTGGTTGCGGGAAGGGTGACGGTGACTTCTTCAGTGGTTCCAAGATCGCGGGTAACATTGAAGCTTAGCTCGGTATCCAGGTAGTTGAACCATTGATTCAAATTGCTGGAATACTGATGGAGGATGGTGAGACCCGACAAATTCTTTGCTCTGTGATAGATGAGTTTAGGCTGGCTCCCTGATCGATCAACCGACATCGCTTGAGGTCTCGAACCGCCTTGGGTAGGATGGCTGCCTTTATAGAATTCCAGCAGGTTCGCCACCCCGTCACGATCGGCATCGTCCAGCGGTGCATCCGTGCCGGGGCTGAAGGTGAAATTGGATCTCCACTGGGTGAAGGAAACAGTGGGCGGCGGTCCTTGGATCCCATCGATGAGGGCACGTGCAGCCGGGCCGTCCGTTGAAGTAAAGAAATTCTGGTTGATGATGATTTGGCCGAAAGCATGGGTGGGGGAGTTTCTGGATAGATTGATGACGACGAGCCGCCGCCGGTCGTCCCCCACTGGGATGGGAGCTGAGGTGGCGCTGATGCCATCCCGGTAGTAGCCGAGGGCCTTGCGAGGATCGGTGCGGTTCGGTTTCGCATCGATACCCCATTGTTGATAGTTGTTGGTGGTGGAAAATGAGGCGTTCGTACCATCCCATTGGGAAGCCTCTTCGGTGGAAAGCAGCAGGCTCGCGATCTCGATGCCTCGGTTGTTTTTTCCGCGCAGTGAATTCCGGGAGGCGGAATTATAGTGAACTAGCAACTCAGTGCCTACGGATCTTGAATTGGTCTGGCAGATGCTGCACCAAGGCGTCATCATCATGAGGACAAGGATCTTCCCATCATAGTCATTGATGGCACCGTTGTTGAAGATGGAGCCGCTGCGGACAGCGAAGGTGCGATTCTCGGAAACCGTGCCAACGGGAATCGGCATCGCCCCGGCCACACCCGCAAGTAGGGTGAGGAGATGAACATGGATTAGTTTTTTCATGGTGGATGTTTTATTGTTAGAATCGATACGAGGCGGAAAGCCGGAAAGTCACCCAGTCGCGGTCTTTGTAGAGATTTCCGAAGAACTCATTCTCCTCGGAAAGGGGTTCGTAGTCGGTGCTGAGAAATCCGACCCCGCCGCTGAGTGCCAGATCGCCGCGATCCCAGCGCAGGCCGCCGAACACTTCACGAGATTCAATGGCTGGTGCGAGCGCGTTAAATCCGGAGGCTTCGATTTCGCCGCCATCCTGATAGGCGCGGTAGCCGAGGTAGGCGGACCATTGGGGCAGAAAATTCCATTCCACCAACCCGCTGGCATACACCGCATTGAAGGACGGGGATTCACCGGTGTATCCGGCATTGATTTGGAAGCCCAGCGGTCCGGCGCTGGCGGCCCAGGTATTCGCCACGCCGTAGCGTCCGCTGCGCTCGGTGGTCTTACGGGCGGTAAGGTTAAGCCCGGTTTTGAGCCATGGGGCGAGCACCTGTTCCGCTTGAACGCTGCCGGAGACGGTGTTCAAGTTTTCCCGGCCTGGCTCAGGCCTGCCGACGTCAGAATTAAAACTCCAACCGGGTGCGATTTCATCGCGCGAGTAGCCGAAATTGAAAACCGCTTTTCCCGTGCCTGGCAGGTAATCCCAATCCACGCTTGCCCCGAATGCATAGCCGTGAGGGTCTGGTGGATAGTAGTCCTCGAAGGCGCCGAAAAACTGACGGTAGTATTCGGAAGTCCAAATGGAGCGGTATTCGGCAAAGCCATCATAGGCACTGAAGCGAAGGGTGCCCGAGATTGATTCGTTCAATTTCCGAGTTATCGAAAGGTCTGCCTGGATGGTTTCCTCGGTCAATTTTGCGTCCTCACCAAAAACGATGGGTGCGTAATCTTCACCGTATTCGCTCCAGCTCACCCCGGCTTCCACGGTCCACGGTCCCTCGATGCCGGAATAGCGTGTTTGGTAGGTGCGGATCTCAATGTCATCGGCGGACAGGATCTCTCCAGTGCCAGTGATTTCCTGAGTGCCGGAAAACCAGTAATCGGCGGCCATGGCAGGTGGTGCGAGAACGAATAGAAGGAGTTGGACGATTTTGATCATCGGGAAATTAATGGCAGGATGAACAGCCACCGGCGGCGGCATTCGAGGACGAGGCACGACCGGTTTCCAACTGGCTGCTCAAACTGGTTTCGTAGGTCCGCGTTCCGCTCCCGGCGAACTCGAAAATCGGACGACTCAGACGTGCCTGATCAGCGATGCCCACGGGTTGGCATGCGGTCACGGCGACGAGAATGGGTAGTAGAAATAATTTTTTCATAAAGACAGGAGAGAGCTTGCTGGAAAATTATTCCATAAATTTTGAATTCGATGAAATTTTCGGCTGTGAGCCATCGGGCATGAAGAACCTCACCCTAGCAGATCGCGAATGAGATCCGGCGCTTCGTGGGAGAAAAGCCAAAGGGTTAGATCCGCCTGCGACCAGGTGGCTAGCGTTTGACCCTCGTAGGATCTCACATCGGGGGCGGCTTCATTGGTAGGTGAACCCGCAACTTCGGCAGAGGCAGTGCAAAACAGATGCAGCTCCCGCATGCCCGGAAGCAGCAGGCATTCCAGACTCACGGCGTGGCCTTGGATGCCATAGATCTGGCAGCCCTTGCGCTCAAGCGCGTCGAGTTTCACAGGAAATTTCCCAAGACGGGGAGCGCGATTTTCGCGCAGCCACCCGGCGATCACGGATTTCTCCGGACTCATCAGACCGAGTTCCACGCCCTTGGCTGAGAGCGCCGCCAGTGCGTCAGTGAGATCTGCCATCGGGATGGATGAGATTCGCCGCCAGACCCAGAAACCGCCGAAGACTGCCGCTGCCGCTGCTGCGGTGGTCCAGCCGAGCCAGCGCCGTCTGGAAATGGGCACCATGTTTTGAGGCGGGGCTGTGATTGGCTGCGCCTCGGGATTTCTAACTGAAGCCAGCACTGACTCGCGCAGGTTCTCCGGAGGTGTCACGGTGCCGCGAACTGCCCTCATCGCCATGAGTAGAGCTGCCTCCAGGCTTGGCGGTGGTTCCACTTGCCCGAGGGATGCTTTCATTTTCAGATCCACCGCCCGCTCGCTCTCTAACCAAGCAAGGCTGGTGTCACCAGCCCGCGCGACCGCAGCGCGGGCCTCGGCCACGGCAGGGTCGCCATCGTCCTGCCCATCGGGGCGGGCGGCGCGCAGGAGTTGGAGTTGGTCTTCGGTCATAGGGCGGGTGCGAGAAGGGTTCGCAAGGTGTCTTTTGCGCGGCTCAGGCGCGACATGACGGTTCCTGGCGGGATGTCCAGAATCTCGGCAATCTCCCGGTAGGATAAGTCTTCGATATAGAAAAGTGAGAGAACCGAGCGGTGCGGTTCATCCATCCGTTCCAACAGCTCCATGGCGGTGCTGCCATCGGCATTGAGTTCCTGCGGACTAGCTTGGTGGAGCTCCACAGGCAAATGGCTTTCCTCGAATTCCACGGTCTTCCGCGTCCGCCGCCGAAATAGAAGAAACTCCCGATAGAGCGTGGTGTAGAGCCACGAGCGGATCGCGCCGTCCTCGCGGATGGAGGACCAGTGCTGTGCGAATTTTACGGCGGTCTGCTGGGTGATGTCTGCCGCATCCGCCTCGTGACCGGTGAGACTGAGAGAGTAACAATAAAGCTGCCGGTAGTGGCGCAGGATCACCTCATCCAGCCACGCCTGCACCGCCACCTCGTCCTGAGGAGACGGGCGCGGGGGCAGCGGTGGCTGATTGGTGTCCGGCATTCGGAGGTGTAGCGAGCTAGACCTATATCCATTCAGAAACCAAACGTCACTGAGACACCAAACGTTTGTTCGCGGCCCACGTTCTCTCCATCAAACAGCTGTGAGTAGGCTAGACGATAATAGCGCCCGCCCGTATCGCCATAAGCGGCACCAATCTCAACGATGTTTCCCTTTTCAGACACCTCGGGCAAACGCTCGGGAGTGAAACCAGGACCCCCGATGTCCAAGTCACCACTGGAATCGAAGTAGCGGTAGCCGACGTCCAGCGAGAAACCTGCCCCTAGTTCCTGGATGACCTTGGCCCCGACGATCCAGGCTTCGGGCACTGCTCCTTCGTTTACTCCGTAGCCGAGCATGCCCTCAATCCGGGTGGACCCGAAACTGTGGCCTACAAGTAGTTTTAAATTCGCGCCAAACGCATCGTCGCCCGGTGCGCTCAATTGCCCGGTTTCGTAATCACCCGGGATGGTGAATCCAAAGCGGGCAGCGAGATCCAGACCTTGCTCGGCCTGCCGCATCAACGCATGGCGGATGCCCAGCTCGGAATCACCCAAGCCGTCTTGGTTTCCCTCATTGAACGGCCCGCCCTCTCCAGACTCGGTGCGGAAGTAACCCAGGCTCAGGTCCAGCGCCCAGTCTTCCGTCATGACGTATTCAAGGTAGAGGCGGAAGCTTTGGCGCTCAATGTCTTCTCCACCCGGGGGAGTGTCCACAAGCTGGTCACCTGCGTAGAACTCATCGAAACTCTGGTAGGTGTAAGAAGGGGTGAAATAGAGTGTCCCAGGATTGCCAAGAGCTGGCGAGATCGCTTGTGCCTGGGAAAGTAAAATCAGCGTCATTAGAGGAAGTAACGCGGGTGTGGATAAAGGACGGTAATGCAGTGGATATCTGATTTTCATGGTGACGAGTGATGGTGTGGTGGTTCGCGAACGCTTGATGCTTTCCGGTGAGTTGCAGTAGGGAGGTCCCGGGGTAGAGATTTATTCCCTCGCAAGTGAAAATATTTTCCGCACCCCGAGGCGGCGGACTCGTCCATGTCAATCTGCGAGCACCTGTTTCATTCAAGCGATCATCAGCCAGAGCCGGGCATTTAGGTGGTGCGGCCATCCTGATCGCTGCTATCTTTTCACATGAAGGCAATTTACCTATCCCTATTCCTCATCCTCCCCCTGCGAGCCGACAAGGTCCGCGATTTCTGGTTCAACGGCGCCGAGATCAGCTCGTTCACCCTCTCCCAATCCCGCTATGGTAAGAATCATCCAGGACACGCCGAACTGATTTTCGTCACCGAGCCATTTCTCACCGCCAAGCAGGTGAAAGATGAGAGTGGGAAAGGCGACTCCACCGGCGTCCTCAAGTTGAACGCCCACGCCTCCTTCAACACCGGCATCTATTCCTACCACACGATGACGAGCACCTTCCGCCCCATTGATCTGGACAAATTCCCCCACGCCTTGAAATCCACCACCTCCATCCAAGACTGGTGCGGGCAGGCCTTCCAGCAAGCCAACTTCCGCGAAAACGGCTGGAGCATCCAACTGCGCTCCTATTTCGAGAACGCAGGTGATCAAGACCTCACCCTTCCGTCCGCCCATCTTGAGGACGAGCTATGGCTCACCCTCAGACTCGATCCCAGGAAACTCCCCATCGGGGAAACCGGGATCATCCCCGGCGCAATTTTCACCCGCTTCAATCACCAGCCCATCGCCGCCGTGAAGGCGACCGCCACATTGTCAGAATCCGGTGGAAGCAGCACCTATACGCTCATCTATCCGTCGCTGGGCCGCACCCTCGCCATTCACTTTGACACCGCATTCCCCCACATTATCAGGAAATGGAAGGAGACGACAAAAACCGGCACCACCACCGCCACCCTCAACAAGCGTCTGATGAACATTCCCTACTGGGAGTTAAACAATCCACAAGATGTAGGGAAACGCAAGGAACTCGGACTCGATCCCGTGGCGAACTAATTGAACCAGGGATCTTCGATCAGTTGGCAGGAAAGGGTTTGAACCTCTTCCATCTCAAGTCAGGGCTTGAAGCCAGCCTCTATCAGACGAGGAATCGATACATTTTTCACGTAAGAATTCTCAGGGTGCTTTTTCACATAGTCCTGATGATAGTCTTCGGCAGGATAGAATATTTCAAACGATGTGATCTGTGTGGCCACTTTCTTACCAAGGCGTTTTTCCACTTTGCCTTGCGATCTCGCGATTTCGCTTTTTTCCTCCGGCGTGCGGTAGAAAAGAGCGGAGCGGTATTGCTTGCCGAAGTCTGGAGCTACGCCGCGCCCGTTGGTGGGATCGTGGCTTTTCCAAAAGACCTCAAGGAGTTTGGTATAACTCGTCTTGTCGGCATCGTAGGTGATTTGGATCGCCTCACAGTGGCCGGTGTTTCCGCTGCCGACTTGCTCGTACGTCGGATCTTTTTCCTTGCCGCCGCTGAAGCCTGAGACGACTTCGGTGACGCCCGGCACACGCTCGTAGATTGCTTCCATGCACCAGAAACATCCCGCGGCGAAGGTGGCTTGCTTGAGTTCTCCGGCGCTCAGGAACCCGGGAAGGAAGAGCGAAATTGCTAGAACAACGTGATGTGTTTTCATGATTCTATTCCCTACTTGGTGAAGGTTTTCGCGAGTTCGGGGAAGCCAGCTTCACTGAGGTTTTCGGCCGGGATGAATTTAAGCGCGGCGGAGTTGATGCAGTAGCGCAGATTCGTCGGGGCGGGTCCATCGTTGAAGACATGTCCCAAGTGGGTATCAGCTTTTGCGGAACGAACCTCATCGCGATCCATGCCTGCGGAGGTGTCTTTTTTGTTTTTCAAGACGGTCGGAGAAATTGGCTTGATGAAACTGGGCCAGCCGGTGCCGGAATCGAACTTGTCCAGCGAGCTGAAAAGCGGCTCTCCGCTCACAATGGAAACATAGATACCAGCTTTTTTATTGTCGTGGTATTCGTTGCGGAACGGCGGCTCGGTGCCGTTCTCCATCGTGACCTTGTATTGCATGGGGGTGAGCTTGCCTTTCAGGGCTGCTTTTTCCGGTGAGTCTTCGCCTTTGGCCCAGGATAGTGCGAACACTCCTGCGGCGATGGCAAGTAGGGGTAGGGTAAAAAATGGCTTCATGATTTGTGATGGTAATCCCTTGTCAGAGACTTCGCACCCGTTATTTATTCCATGAATTTTCGAGTGGGCGACAATGTCGAAGTTCACTTCTCCACGCAGACTATGGCGTTTGAGCCGCTCCTGCTGGACATAGCGGCGTTTTCCGCAATGAATTTTTCCAACAGCGCCGCGTTCTCCGCGCATGACCGCCGCCAGTCATCGCCAAATCGGAAGCAGGTGAAATGTCCCGGGCCGTAGTCGATTTTGCTGAGCTCGACGTCCGCCGGGTCCAGGTAACCACCCGCTCCGAAGGCCCGCTGCATTCCTAGGTAGGCGATGAATTTGAAATTCCATCCAAACGAAACCTTGAGTTGTTCGAGCGCACCTGCCGGCCTAACCTCGTCGCGCGGCCAGCCGCTGGCTGACATCGGCAGGGCCATCAGACGCCGGCCTTCCGCGCTCTGAGGATTCACCGCATTCGGTCCGAATTCCCCCCAAACCACCCGTCCTCGGTCATCTACCAGTTGTGAGCCGAGTATGACTGGAATGACGCATGTGGCTGACGCGTCTCGCGGCTGTGCTAATGAATCGAAAAGCCCAACACCTAATAAGCTCCTCTTCGCGTGTGGCTGACGCGTCTCGCGGCTGTGCCAATGAACCGAAAAAGCCCCGCAACTGATACGGCTCCTCTTCGCATGTGGCTGACGCGTCTCGCGGCTGTGCCAATGAACCGAAAAAGCCAAGCCACCGATAAGCTCCTCTTCGCATGCGGCTGACGCGTCTCGCGGCTGTGCCAATGAACCGAAAAAGCCCAGCCACCGATAAGCTCCTCTTCGCGTGTGGCTGACGCGTCTCGCGGCTGTGCCAATGAACCGAAAAAGCCCAGCCACTGATAAGCTCCTCTTCATATGTGGCTGACGCGTCTCGCGGCTGTGCCAATGAAGCGATAAAGCCCGGCACCTGATACCGTGCTCTTACTCCCGCCCATTCCAGCCCGCTCAAATTCCACCGCTCTCCATAGTCGCCTCTAATCTTCAGTCCCCTTCCCTTTCCCTGATCCCTGATCCCTGATTCCCAATCCCCGATCTCTAGATTCTCAAACCCCCTTCCTCAAATCCCTCACACTCCACAGCACTCCCGCCGCCGCTTCGCCCTTACCTCGCCATTTTCTCGCCACATCTTTTCTCTTCGGCCCAAAGCGCTCTCGCGATTTCTGGAATACCTCCTCCACAACCACCTCAATCGTCGATATAATCGCGAAACATCGCTCCATTTCTCTGCTTGAAAATCGACTCCCTGATCAGTTTTTCTAAACCCAATCCAACCATCCTACATTTCATTAGTGTCCGCTTGCGGGCATTAGAACCTCCTTATACCCAATCCCAGTGATTAAAAGCCTGGCTTTCTGAAATGATGCTGGTCTCTGGTCTCTGGTCTCTGGTCTCTCTACACCCCCTTCCTCAAATCCCGCATACTCCACAGCATTCCAGCCGCAGCTTCCCCCTTCCCTCGCCATTTCCTCGCACCATCCTTTCGATTCGGCCCAAAGCGTTCTCGCGATTTCTGGAAAACCTCATCCACAAACGCCCGACTCCCAATCACCGCACCATCCGTAAAATATCGAATTCGGCAGCGCAGCAACTTCGCCATGCCCAAATCTTTTAACACGGTGCCATTGTCTTTCCCTTCCAACATTTCCGCCGTATTCATCACACTCTGGCCTTGATTTTCCTTTAGTTCTGCCACTTTGGCATGGCCAGGTTTCCGGCTTAATGCAAACCCCATCAACCGCCGATATAACCGCGAGACCTCCACCCACTTCGTAGCGTCGAATCCGACTCCTTGATCACAAAAATAAGCTCGGGTTAATCCCTCACGAGCCTTTTTCCCATTGCCTTTCGCGCCACCGCCCACTGCCTCACCATAGCTACTCCAACGATAATCCGCAGGATCCTCCACC
>JBBRIB010000055.1:0-11245 GCA_038221745.1 Verrucomicrobiales bacterium | reverse complement strand
GTCCGTGGATTCATCCGCAATGAGTGATTCATCTTCCCAGATCGCTTGCCCATCTTTCCGCCAATAACAGGCGAGCGACCAACGGGGTAAAATTTCACCTGGATACCATTTTCCCTGGCCATAGAAAAGCAAGCCGCCGGGCGCGAACTGGGCACGCAGGCGTTTGATCAACTGGCCAGATAGAATCCGCTTCGTGGGCCCCATCGCGGCGGTGTTCCATTCGTCGCCATCGAAGTCGTCCATCGAGATGAACGTCGGCTCACCGCCCATCGTCAGGCGCACATCCATCGCATCCAGATCTTGATCGATCAACTTCCCGCAATCGAGAATCTCCTGCCACTGACTCTCTTCGTACGGCAGGGTGGTGCGCGGGGATTCGTAGATCCGTGTCACCGTCATTTCATGCTCCATCGTGGATTCACAAGGCTCCACCGCGCCCGTCACCGGTGCCGCGCTTGATGGGTCCGGCGAGCAGGCCAATGGCAGGTGCCCTTCACCCGCGAGCAAGCCGGAGGTGGGGTCAAACCCGATCCAGCCTGCCCCCGGCAGATAAACTTCCGTCCACGCATGCAGGTCCGTGAAATCCACCTCGGATCCCACCGGGCCATCAAGCGATTTCACATCGGGCTTGAGCTGGATGAGGTAGCCGGAAACAAAGCGCGAAGCCAATCCGAGATGGCGCAACAAGGCTGCAAAAAGCCATGCGGAATCACGACATGACCCCGACGCTTTTTCCAACGTCTCCTCAGGACTTTGCACTCCCGGCTCCAGGCGAATCTGATAGGCGATCGCCGCTTGGATGGCCGAGTTCATTTCCACCATCACATCGATGGTCCGGCCGGTTTTTCCCTTGAAGCGCTCCACCAATGCCGCCAGCAACGGCCCCGCTTCCTCGACTTTTACAAAGGGTGCCAGCTCGTGGGCCTGCTCCGCATCATACTTGAAGGGGAATTGTTCCGCGCTTGGCTCAAGAAAGAAATCGAAGGGATTGAGCACCGCCATCTCCACCACCAGATCCACCTCGATGTCCAGGTGATCGGTAGGCTCCGGGAAAACCAAACGTGCCAGATAATTGGCCTGCGGGTCCTGCTGCCAGTTGACGAAATGTTCCTCGGCACCCACCTTGAGGCTATAGGCGAGAATGTTCGAGCGGCAGTGGGGCGCAGGTCTCAGCCTGACCACATGAGGCCCATGGCCGATTGGCTTCTCGTATTTGTAGCTGGTCCGATGATGCAGGGCGACGTGAATGGACATAGGGTGTTCCGGGTTTTTAGCATCTTCGGTACCGTTTTGGCACGAAAGAAGTTAAGAATATCTCCAGGTCGTTCGTTTGTGTCGGATTGGTCGTTCAGAATTGCTCCAAAAGCCAAACAAGCCCTGCCTCCGCTTTAAACTCGCACAGGCCCACATCGGCCATGGCGAATGGCTACTTCAAACTCTCTGACCTCGTCGGCACCGCGAATGAGAAAGCCAACGAAAAAGCTGTCAACGTCACTCCGTTGACCTTCAAATGTTCAGCATCAGGAGCCTGATGCCCATACCTCAAAAATCCCGGGGTTTGGAGCAGCGCCCCATCTTCACCGTGCCAGCCCAATCGTAATTCACCTAAAAACTACGACCTCAACGGGTACAAACGTAAGCATCGGCGTGGAGATCCAACAAAAATCCTCCGGGATCAACTTGGAATTGAGATCCGATCCATTGATTTTTACACTCGCCGACTCTGGCTTAGCTCGAGTCCGGCTTGCGTGCCGAGCAAGGTCGTCTTGCCCGCACCGCTCGGGCCACAGAGGAAAATCTTCTCGCCCCGATGAATGGTCAGATCGATCCCATGGAGCACTTCAATTGATTTCCGCCCGATGCGGTAGCTGCGGTGGAGGTTGATCGTCTCGATCATCACGTCGTTCATGGGGGGAAGCTGAGCGAAGCCAGCGCCGGGCGCAAGCCCTCGCCCTTTTGTCGTCAGAATTCCACAAAAAATTACCAATCCCCTTCCCGTTTCGGCTTGGATTGTGCTTAAAAGGCCGGACGCATGACCGACAGCACAGCCAACCCCACCCGTGAACAGCTTCGGCTGGAAGGATTTGATTTGATCGACGAGCGCCTGCAATACCTGCTCGGCTGCTTGGAAGAAGCTTTGAAAAGCACGGGTGAAACTGAGCTTTTGCCCTATCTTCCCTGGTCCGGTCGCGAGCCTGAGGGCGATACAGCGCCGGAGGGATTGCCCCAACTTTACTCAATCGGTTTCCAACTCCTCAACATGGTGGAGGAGCGGGTGGCGGCGGAAATCCGGCGTGAGCGGGAAAAAGCGTTCGGCGCGGCTTCCATCCGGGGCCTTTGGCCACAAGCGCTGCGGGATTTGCAGGCGATGGAGCTGACGCCCGAACAAATTCTGGACGTTCTCAAGGATGTGATCGTGGAGCCGGTGCTCACCGCCCACCCCACGGAGGCGAAGCGCACCAGCATCGGCGAGCGCCACCGGGTGCTGTATGATGAAATGGTCCGCAATGAGTATCCCAAATACACGGAGCGCGAGCGCCGCCGCATCCGCGAGCGGGTGGTGACCACTTTGGAAACCCTCTGGCGCACCGCAGAAATCCATCTGGTGCGGCCGGACATCACCAGCGAGCTGCGGAATGCGGCGACTTATCTGCGGGATCTTTTTCCCGCCGCCATCAATCGCCTGGACACCCACTTCACCGAAGCATGGCGTGAGGCTGGGATGCCGCTGGAGATCCTGCGCTCCGCTGGCAATATCCCCCACCTGAGATTCGGCACCTGGATCGGTGGCGACCGCGATGGCCACCCGCTCGTCACTCCTGAAGTGACTGAAATCACGCTCAACACCCTGCGCAACTACGCGTTTGATCTGCTGGAAAGCGAACTCAAAGCGCTGGCCGCCCAACTCACGCTCTCACGCTATCTCACGCCCGTGCCGCCGGAGTTGGACGAGCGGATCGCCGAACTCGTCATCCTCGTCAATGCGGACGAAAAGGTGGCCCAAATCATGAACCGCCACATCGAAGAACCGTGGCGGCAAATGGCGAAATTGATGGCTCTCTGCCTGAGTGAACCAAAGGACGGCAAGCCCGGCTATGCCACTCCCGCATGTTTGAAGAAAGACCTGGATCTTCTCTCCACCACTCTCACCGCAGCGGGTTGCAAACTGCTCGACGAAGGCGCTTTCCGCCCCTTGAGGCATAAATTGGAGATTTTCGGATTCCATTTAGCGACTTTGGATGTCCGCCAGAATTCCGAGTTTCATGACAAGGCGATCAGCCAACTGCTGCACGCGGCCGGAATCCCGGAAGGCGAAAACTATGGTGCATGGCCGGAGGAAAAACGCTTGGAATTTCTCAATGCCGAGCTGCAATCGACGCGGCCATTCCTGCATGACGATCTTCGCGTCGGCCCGGAGGCGGATCTGGTGTTGGACAGCTATCGGGTGCTCGTGCGCCATCGCCGCGCTTGGGGCACACCGGGACTCGGATCTTTGATCGTCTCGATGACGCGGCAGCTCTCGGATTTGCTCGGTGTCTATCTGCTTGCTCGTGAGGCGGGGCTGATGGAACTCACCGCCGCCGGCCTCGTTTGCCCGCTGCCGGTGGTTCCGTTGTTTGAAACCATGGATGACTTGGACCGCTCACCGGGAATTTTGAAAAGCTTCCTTCTCCATCCGCTGACGAAGCACTCGCATGCCTCCAGTGTGGGAGTGGCTACCCAACAAGTGATGCTGGGCTACTCGGATTCCAACAAGGATTGTGGAATTCTCGCCGCCCAGTTCGCCCTTCACCGGGCGCAGAACGCACTGACCGCCATCGGTGAGGAGCAGGCGGTGAAACTTTGCTTTTTCCATGGCCGCGGCGGTACGATTTCGCGCGGTGCCGGGCCGACCCACTGGTTCATGGCCGCCTTGCCGCAAGGCGCGATGAGCGGTGGCTTCCGGATGACGGAACAGGGCGAAACCATCGCCCAGAAATACGCCAACCTTGCCAACGCCACTTTCAATCTCGAACTTCTGTTAGCCGGTGCGGCGGTCACCACCGCCCGCCACCGCCACCTCAAGGCGGAAGTGGATCCGTGCGAGGCATTCATGGACCAACTTGGTGCAACCAGCCAACAGATCTATCAGAAATTTCTCAAGACCGAGGGTTTCATCGAGTTTTACCGCCAAGCCACGCCGATTGATGCGTTGGAGAATTCACGGATTGGCTCACGCCCGGCGCGGCGCACGGGCAAGAAGGGATTTTCGATTGGTGATCTGCGGGCGATTCCCTGGGTTTTCTCATGGACCCAGGCGCGTTTCTATCTTCCCGGTTGGTTCGGCGTGGGATCTGGCTTGGCAGAATTGAAAGAAACCGATCCCGCAGGCTTCGCCAAATTCAAACAAGCTTTGCCCAAGTCCACCTTCTTCAGCTACGTGCTGACGAATGTGGAAACGAATCTCGCCTCAGCCAACCTGGGCCTGATGTCTGCCTATGCCGGACTGGTGGAGGACCCGATATTAAGAGAGGAATTCCTGAGCTGGATCGTTGAGGAATTCGAACGCACCAGATCCCTCCTCGCCGAGCTTTTTGATGGGGAAATGCAACACCGCCGCCCACGCATGGCGAAGACCCTCGAAATCCGCGAAGCCCCGCTCAAAGTTCTGCACCACCAGCAAATCAACCTCCTGCGCGAGTGGCGCGGCCACCTTGCGGGGGAGCGGACGGAGGAGGCGGATGCCTTGCTGCCCAAGCTCCTTCTCTCGATCAACGCCATCGCCTCGGGACTGCGCACGACAGGCTGATTCATTGGTTTTCAGGGTCTTACGAAGGCTATTCCGGGGGAATTCACTTTTTCCTCCTGGGGCCTTGACGTGGCGATTCAAGAAGTGCAGCTTTGCAGAACCTTAAAAGGAGCAACTCATGGAAATACACGGCACAGTTTACGATATCCTGCACAACAAGAGCGGCACGATTTGGACCACCACACCGGCTGATTCGGTCTATCAGGCGATTCATCTGATGGGCGAAAAAAACATCGGAGCCTTGGTCGCGATCGAGAATGGTGAAGTCATCGGCGTTCTATCGGAGCGTGACTACAGCCGCAAAGTGGTCCTCCAGGGCCGCACGTCACGTGATACGCTGGTGGGTGATATTCTCTCTCGCCCGGCAATCACGGTGAGCAGCAGGGATGGCATCCAAAAATGTATGCAACTGATGACCGGCAATCGCATCCGCCACCTGCCCGTGGTGGATGAGGGAAATCTCGTGGGCCTCATTTCCATCGGAGATCTCGTGAGCTGGGTGATGCAATCCCAGCAACACACCATCCAGCAACTCCAAGGCTATATTTCTGGCGATTATCCAGGATAGGATCTTGGAAAACTATCACTTGATCGCGGCTCACTCACCCGATGCGGTAGAGGAAAATCGGCTTGGATTCCCAGTAATGGATGAGCGATCTCCTCTGGAGAACAGGCCGCGCACTTATCCCCGATCATCAGCGGACCCCACTCGTTATGAAATCTCCTCTCCTTGTGTTTCTTCCCCTCCTTTCACTCCACGCCTGCTCCCCTGTGGCCGGGAAACCCAAGCTCGATCCAATAAGCGTCGAGCGAAAGATGCTCAACCTTCAGAAAAATTTCAATATCATCGATTCCAGCAAGAACCACAGCCTTTCCCCCGCAGAAGTGAAACAAGGGTTGATTCGCTCGGGTTCCACGAATGTGTCCGATGAGCGTGTCCAAAAGCTGGTGCACTTCTACGATTTCAATCGGGATGGCAAAATTGACCTTCGCGAAGCCCAATCAGGCGCCGTTTCCGGGCCGCAGGAATTGATCAAAGAACTTGAATAGTTTACTCCGCTTGATTGGAAGCTGAGTAGGGATTTCTAAAAATCTTTGATAAAACCTTCCTAAAATCCCGTATTGTCCACGCCGCAGCGACTCTGCCGCAGCGATAAGACTCCCCTGTGAGCACCCGGACTTGGAGCTTGACAGACCACCTTTTCGCTGGTTGCCTGCGGCAGCTGGCCGCAGGTTCTGAACCTCTCGCCAGTCCAACAACACCGGCAGTTCACCTCCCACGAGACACCGCCGCGCATCCCACCTCACTACCGACTCTCTCACGCAATGGACTGGACTTCGCCACTTTGGTATGCCTCCTATATTCTGGTTCTCATCGGACTCGCTGGCTACGGCTCTCATCGCCTCACCATCGTTTTCCTCTACCTGAAGCATATCCGTAACAGCCCCAAGCCCAGGGAGTTGTTTAAAGATGTGCCGTTGGTGACCATCCAGCTCCCGGTTTTCAATGAGATGCATGTGGTGGATCGGCTTTTGGATTCCGTGTCCGCCTTGGACTACCCGATTGACAAGATGCAGATCCAGCTTCTGGACGACTCCACCGATGAGACCGTGGAAATCTGCCGGGCCGGCATCGCCCGCTTGAAGGCCCGCGGATTCGATGCGGAGCACATTCACCGCACCGATCGCACTGGCTACAAAGCAGGGGCTCTGGAAAATGGCACACGCTTCGCCAAAGGGGATTTCCTGCTGATTTTGGACGCGGACTTTGTGCCCAACCCAGATCTTCTGGAGAAGACGATCCACTATTTCACCGATGATAAAATCGGGATGATTCAAACCCGTTGGGGCCATTTGAACCGTACCTACAACGTTCTTACCCGTATTCAGGCGATGTTCCTTGACGGGCACCTTGAGCTTGAGCAAACCGCCCGCAATCGCTCCGGACGCTTCTTCACCTTCAATGGTACCGGCGGAATCTGGAGGAAATCCTGCATTGAAGATGCCGGCGGCTGGGAGCACGACACCCTCACCGAGGACATGGACCTCAGCTACCGTGCCCAGCTCAAGGGCTGGCGTTTCATCTTTCTCAATGATGTGGAGACCCCCGCCGAGCTGCCTGTGGACATGGACGGCTTCAAAAGCCAGCAACACCGCTGGACCAAGGGCTCCATCCAAGTCTGCAAAAAAGTCCTCCCCGCCATCTGGCGCTCCGATGTGCCTCTTTTCATCAAGATGGAGTCCACCGCCCACCTCACCTCGAATTTCGCCTACCTGCTCCTCATCCTGCTTTGTTTCCTGATTTATCCGAACCAACAATGGCAACCGGATTTCGGGAAATTTACCTACTACATCATCAACGTTCCGATCTTCTTCTTTTCGTCCGTCTCGGTGATTGTTTTTTACATGGTCTCCCAAAAGGCCCTTCGTCCAGACTCTTGGTGGAAGGAACTTCCTTATCTCCCTCTCCTCCTCGCCCTTGGCATCGGAATGTCTATCAGCAATGCCAAAGCCGTCATCGAGGCCATCTTTAACCACCAGACCGCCTTCGTCCGCACACCCAAATACGGCATCGATCAAGCCAAGGACCACGACTGGAAAAAAAGCAGCTACAAAGCTATCAAATCGCTTACTCCCTTTGTCGAACTGCTCTTCGGATTCTTCTTCCTCTTCATCGTGCTTGAGGCCGCCATGGAAGCTCGTTGGGCTTCCGCGATTCTTTTGCTTCCCTTTCCTGTCGGATTCTTTTACACATCCTTATCTTCTCTGGTGCGACTCTTACCATCTGCCTCGTCGGCACGCCCCATTAAGATTGTGAATCCCAAAGCTCCTTGACCTCACCATGACCGGACTATCCTTACCGAGAATCCTTCTTCACTCCAGTATCGCCCTCGTTTCGGCACTCCTGCTCAACAGCTGCGGCTCCGGCTCCCTCGGCTACGGCAAAGATACCCGAAATAAAATCATCGTCAGCGTCAGCGACCAACGGATGGTTCTCGTTCGCGACGGCATGCCGATAAAAACCTACAAAGTCTCCACCTCCAAATTCGGAGTCGGGGATCGCCCGAACAGCAACCGCACGCCACTCGGCCACCTCCAGGTCGCCAAGAAAATCGGCGACCGTGCGCCCGCCGGAGCGGTTTTCAAAAGCCGCCGCCTCACCGGAGAAGTCCTCGCCCCGAATTCACCTGGCCGTGACCCCATCGTCACCCGCATTCTCTGGCTCAGTGGCAGCGAAGACCGCAATCAAAACACCTTCCGCCGCACCATTTACATCCACGGCACTCCCGAAGAGAACCGCCTCGGCACCCCCGTCTCCTATGGCTGTATCCGAATGGGCAGCAGAGACGTCGTCGATCTCTACAACCGCATTGGCACGGGTGCGGATGTCTTTGTCATCCGCGGCTCCATCCAGTCCAGACGCACCACTTCCGGCGGCACGACCGCTGGCAAAAATCGCGGCTTTTCAGGAAACTCCTAACTTCCTAAAACAGGAGCTTGACACCGCTTTCCGAATTCCTATCTTCCCCCGCCCGCCACCAGGCATCTGATTTCTTCCCAAACTACCAACATGGCCAATCATAAATCTTCTATCAAGCGCGCTCGTCAAACCGTCGTCCGCACGGAACGCAATCGTGCTGAAAAAAGCCGCATGAAAACCCTTCGTAAAAAGGTTCTCGTTGCGATCGCCGCAGGTGACAAGCCCGCCGCCGTCGCTGCCAGCTCCGCTTTTTCTTCTGTTGCGGATAAAGCTGCAAAGCGCAACTTGATTCATCCGAACAAAGCTGCTAACTTGAAGAGCAAGACAGCGAAGGCAATTGCCGCCATCGCTTGATTGGCCGGTCAGCCAGTTTCCTCAATCTCAAAGAAACAAGCGGACCGGTTCACCCGGTTCCGCTTTTTTCATGACCGCCATGCCAGAATCACCACCTACAGAACGCGCCGCAGCCGCAGCAAAAATCGCCAGAAACCCGACGAATTACAAAGTCTGTGAAGGCTGTGATTCCATCGTTGGCATCACGACCGCCCTCTGCCCGAATTGCCACAGCTTCCGATTTGATGCCACTTCGCAGCGCGTGGTCCAGCAGGCACGGATTCTTGGAGCACGCGAGCAGACCTCCGTCACCGCTGAGGATTTAGGTTAATCATCCCATCTCCTCACCACCCAATGGAGGCAATCGGCTTTAAAGAATGGCAGATCGTCTGTGATGCTCTCGCCAGCGGACGCCAAGCCATCATCCTCCGCAAAGGTGGCATCCATGAAGGCCGCCAAGGGTTCTCCTTCGCCCACGAATCATTCTTCCTCTTTCCCACCCGTTTTCACGTGCAAGGCCAGCACGTGAGAGAGGGCGAAACCCGCGCCATGCCCGAATGGCAGCCCGGAGACCGCGTGATCATCACCCACCACGCCCAAGCCCTCCGCGCAGTGACTCTCACCGACTGGAGCGAAGTCTCAGCCCTTTTTCCCTTCCATATCTACTCGGAGCAAACCGTCCACGAGCGCTTCGATTGGGTGGCAAAAGGCATTGCCGCCAGCAGCATCCACGTCGCCTTCGTCCGCGTCATGAAACTCCCGCAACCCTGGGAATTCATCTACCGCAAATCCCACGGCGGCTGCCGTAGCTGGGTAAACATACCCGCACCTCCCGCCGCTTGGCTGGAAAACTCCACCCCGGTTCTGGACGAAGTCATCTTCAACAAGCTTACCGCGAGTCTCCCCCGCTGATGCGCCCGTCTCGTCCTGAAAGCTCGGCTGCTTGCTCGCCGGAATCGATGGGGTCCGCCAGAGTGCGCAAAACCAAACCCTCGACCTTCCGAACGGCCTCATCGGCAACCTCACCATAGACCTAATCAGTGATTGGACTGATTCTTTCTGGAAGGGGCGAGAAGGGTCTGGGGAAAGGGACAATAAGATACCCTCTCCTCAATCTCCAAATCAGACAGAAAGAATCTTCTTTAACGAATCGGTTGCCAGCGAACAGGAAGCCAGTATGATCGATGCCCCGGCAAGAAATGCCGGACTTCTGAAAATGAATCATCCTCATGTAGCGATTGTTGGTGCGACGGGTGCCGTCGGTGTCGAAATGCTCCTTTGTCTCGAACAAAGGAATTTCCCACTCGGCAAACTCAAGCTTCTTGCTTCAGCTCGTTCCGCCGGGAAAACTATGAAGTTCCGCGGCGAGGACATCGTGGTGGAAGAACTCACCCACGATTCATTTTCCGATGTGGACATCGCGCTGTTCAGTGCGGGTGGTGGGATTTCGCTTGAGTTCGCGCCATCGGCTGCGGCGGCGGGTGCGGTGGTGATTGATAATTCCTCGGCGTTCCGGATGGAAGCCGATGTGCCCTTGGTGGTGCCGGAAATCAACCCTGAGGCGGCAAAAAATCATCCACGTAACATCATCGCCAATCCCAATTGCACGACGATCATCTCGCTGATGGCGCTTGCTCCGCTGCACCAAGCCTTTGGCCTGCGCTCGGTCATCGCCTCGACCTATCAGGCAGTGTCCGGCTCGGGTGCACAAGGCATCGTGGAGCTGGAGGAACAGATGCAGGCGATCACCACCGGCCAGCCGTTCACCCCTAAAGTCTATCCGCGCCAGATCGCCTTCAATGTGATTCCCCAAGTGGATGCGTTCACTGAAAATGGCTACACCAAGGAGGAACTCAAGATGGGCAACGAGGGCCGGAAAATCATGAGCCTGCCCGAGCTCCGCGTCTCCTGCACCTGCGTGCGGGTGCCGGTCTATCGGTCTCACTCGGTATCGATCACCGCCCAATTTGAGCGCCCGGTGGATGCTTCCGCCGCCCGCGCCGCGTTTTTGAACAAGCCGGGAGTGCAAGTGGTGGACGATATCGCAAACAAGGTTTTCCCGGTGCCGCTGGACACCACCGGCAAGGACGATTGTCTGGTGGGCCGCATCCGTAAGAACCTGGTTTTTGAAAACGCGCTCGATCTCTGGGTGGTGGGCGATCAAGTGCGCAAGGGTGCCGCGCTCAATGCCGTGCAGATCGCGGAGATTCTTTGAAATGATCTGATTCCCCACCCCATGGATCTCAAAACCTACCTCACCACTCGCGCCGCAGAAGTGGATGCGGCGCTGGACGTTTTTCTACCCAAGGCGAAGGAATGTCCCACGGCGCTCCACTCGGCGATGCGCTATTGCGTTTTTTCCGGCGGGAAGCGATTGCGGCCTGTGCTGTGTCTGGCGGCAGCGGAAGCTTGTGGCGGTGATGTGGGAAATGCCCTTGCTCCGGCTTGCGCGGTGGAGCTGATGCATACCTATTCGCTCGTCCATGATGATCTACCGGCGATGGATGATGATGATCTGCGGCGCGGCAGGGCCACTTGCCACATCGTTTACGGCGAGGGCATGGCGGTGCTTTGCGGCGATGCCTTGCTCACGGAAGCCTTCGCAGTGCTCGCGCGGACTCCGGCTACGAAACGCTACGGGG
>JBBRIB010000054.1:0-11284 GCA_038221745.1 Verrucomicrobiales bacterium | reverse complement strand
GGGATTGGGGGTGAACTCTTCGGCAGCGGTGGCACCATCGGTAACGGCTTCGGTCGTACTGGCAACGATTTCACCAACCCGACGATCCCTGGCACTGCCACCGGCACCGGGGAAGTGAGCAACGTTTCCACTGCCGGCCTTCGCAGTGGTGATAGCGCTGTGAACCGCAACAACATCGACGCGGTCCTGAACAATCCGAACCGCACCGCTCAGACTCAAAACGTCGCACCGGGGATCTTCGGTCTCACCGGTGTGTTCGGGGATGCGCAAATTAAAATGATGATGCGCGGCCTTGCCCTTAAAAAGGGCACCGATCTGATGACAGCCCCTTCCGTCACCGCCAAATCCGGCCAGAAAGCGACCATTGAGGTCATTCGCGAATTTATCTACCCCACCGAATACGAGCCCCCTGAACTTCCTACTTCGGTCGGTACCGCATTGGGTGGTGGTGGGGTTCTCGATGGTGGCCTCATCGGTGGCAGCACCAGTGGTTTCCCGGTCACTCCTGCAACTCCAACGGCTTTCGAAACCCGCAACACGGGTGTCACTCTGGAAATCGAGCCGACCATCGGTGAAAATGACTTTGTGATCGATCTGCGCTTCGTGCCGGAAATTGTCGAATTCGAAGGATTCGTCAACTATGGAAGCCCGATCACTTCACCAGGCACCGATGCTCTCGGCAATCCAGTCAGCACCGTGATCACTGAAAACCGTATTGAAATGCCGGTCTTCTCCGTCCGCCGTGTCACCACCCAACTCACCATCTATGACGGCTACACCGTCGCTGTCGGTGGATTGATGCGCGAGGATGTGCAGAACGTGGAAGACAAGGTGCCTGTTCTCGGTGATATCCCGATCATTGGCCGCTTGTTCCAATCCAAGTCTGAAAACCGCATCAAGAGCAATTTGATCATCTTCGTGACGGCTCAAATCATCGATGCAACGGGTCGCCCGCTCCGTGGTGCTGATTCCTTGAGCCCGACACCCGCAGCCCCAGGGCTGGGTGGCATTGATGGCGGTGTGCTTCCTGAGATCGATCTGCCACCGGCCCCTTGATCTGATTTGAAATTCGAAAGAGTCCCCTGGTCTTCTGATCTCCCTTATTGGGAGTAGGATGGATTCAGGGGATTTTTATGTTCCTTGTCGTGAAGCTGACGGCAAGTTCTTTACTTGCCACCATGAAGCAAATCATGGAAAATCCCAACCATGCGACTCATAGCACTGACGGGTGGAATCGCATCCGGGAAAACAACCGCCGGGCGTCTGCTCACCGAGATGCTCCCCTCACTCGTGCTTTTCGACTGCGATGCCTCAGTCAATCGATTGTTGGAATCGGACCCTGAAATTGCCGCTTTCATTCGGGTTTCTTTCGGTGAACACGCCTTCGACCCGAATGGCCGGGTGGACCGCCAGTTTCTGAGGACTACGATCTTCGAGAACGATTCATCGCGCTTGCATCTGGAATCCGTGCTTCACCCGAGGGTGCGTGAGGAATGTCTTGATTCTCTCGACCAAGCTGCTAACCAAGGGGCGGAAATGTTCGTTGCGGATGTTCCGCTCTTGTTTGAAAAAGGTTTCGACTTCGGTCAGACACAAGTCATCGTCGTCGCTTCTTCCCCTTCTACACAAATCCAGCGGCTCAAGACTCGCAGTGGTTTAGACTCGGTATTAATCGATTCCATCCTTGCCGCACAACTTTCTGTTTACGAAAAAATCGCCAAAGCGGATGTGGTTTTTTGGAATGAAGGCCCGCCCGCCGTTCTCCGTTCCCAAATCCGCCGTTTCGCCCAATCTCTTCAAATGAATCTTCCCGACGAGTCCAATCCTTCCGAGCCTCCTGCTGAGTCCGCCGCAGTGGCTGTGGCTCCCCTGCCACCCGTGTCGATTGATATCAACCAGTTCCGGCTCAAGCCCCTGGCTGAACTTCAAGCGATGGCCGAGGCGGTGCCTGCCCGCATCCAGGGCGGTATCCCCAAGGCCCAGTTGATTTACGAGCTTCTGTGTTTTTACAGCCTCGAAGGCTCAGGATTGGTTTGTGAAGGTGTGGTGGAACTTGCCAAGGATAGCTTCGCGATGTTGCGGGATGCCGAGCGCAGCTTTCGCCCCAGCCCGGATGACATCCATCTGAGTGCCAATCTCATGCGTGATTTCGGCTTACGTATAGGCCAACGCATCAAGCTCAGAGCGCGGGCACCTCGTGAGCGTGGGAAATATCTAACAGGTTTTGAGATTCTCGAAATTGAAGGTATTCCCGCTGCCGAATATCAGGCACCCAAGGAGTTTGATAAACTCACCCCGCTGTTCCCGAACCAACGCATCCACCTCGAAGGTGAAGGCGTGGAATTCCTCGGCGTGCGCGTCATCGATCTCATCGCACCACTCGGCAAAGGCCAGCGCGGCATCATCGTCGCTCCGCCACGGGGAGGGAAAACCATCCTTCTCAAACAAATCGCCCGCTCCATTCGCCTGAATCATCCTGATGCGGAATTGATCATTCTGCTGCTTGATGAGCGCCCGGAGGAAGTCACTGATTTTGAAGAAACCGTCGGCTCTCAAGTCTATGCATCCACCTTCGATGAATCACCACGCCGCCACGCCCAGGTTGCGGATCTGGTGATGGAACGGGCCAAGCGCCTCGTCGAGCAAGGCAAGGATGTGATTCTTTTGTTAGATAGCCTCACCCGCCTCGCCCGCGGCCATAACTCCGCCATGCAGGGCGGCCCGATCGGCTCCGGTGGTGTCAGTCCCGTCGCCTTGCAGAAGTCCCGCAAATTTTTCGGCACCGCCCGCAACGTCGAGGAAGGCGGCTCGCTCACGATTCTCGCCACCGCCCTGGTCGAGACGGAAAGCCGTCTTGATGACGTGGTCTTCGAAGAATTCAAAGGCACCGGAAACATGGAAGTCAGACTTGATCGCGAACTCGCGGAACGCCGCGTTTTCCCCGCGATTCATATTCCTCAATCCGGAACACGCAATGATGATCGTCTCTATCATCCGGATGAGTTTCTCAAAGTGGTGGACATTCGCAAGCAGCTCGCCCAGCAACCCATCGGCGATGCCATTGAGACATTGCTGTCCAATTTGAAGTCCACCAAAACCAACGCGGAACTCCTGCTCAGGGGCCTGCGCTAGGGTCCGGCACGCCGCGGATTTTTAGACACAAAACCGCTGTTTTTCTCGCAACTGCTCGATTGACAGGTCCCCTGCCGCCTGCATAGCCTCCCGCGCCTTGTGCTGGGCTGGGTCAATCCTGCTCTCAGAAAAATCCAGCCACCAGCGCTCATAACTCGATACCACCACACCGATGGCAACTAAAAAGAAGGCTGCGAAATCCGCGGCAAAAAAACCCGCCTCTAACAAAAAAATCAAATACGTTTACAACTGGGGAGCTGGCAAGGCTGACGGCAACGGCAGCATGAAGCCCCTTCTCGGCGGTAAAGGGGCCAATCTGGCGGAAATGACCCGCATCGGTCTGCCGGTGCCTCCCGGATTCACCATCTCCACCGAGGTCTGCACCTACTTTTACGATCACAAGCGGACTTACCCCGCTTCTCTCCAAGCGGAGATGGAAACCGGTGTGAAGAACATGGAAAAAATCATGGGCAGCAAATTCGGCGATGCGAAAGGCATGCCGCTTCTCGTCGCTGTCCGCTCCGGTGCGCGTGATTCCATGCCCGGCATGATGGACACCATCCTCAACCTCGGCCTCAATGATGAGACTGTGAAATCCCTCGCCGCCGTCACCAAAAACGAGCGCTTCGCGTGGGATTGCTATCGCCGCTTTGTCCAAATGTATGGCGACGTTGTTCTTGGTGTGCAAAAGACCGAGGGCGAAGATCATGAGCCATTCGAAGTCGAGATCGAATCCTTCAAACATCATAAATACGGCAAGGATATCGTTGACTCCGATCTAACAGCGGACGACCAGAAGGAACTCGTCAAACGCTTCAAAGCTCTGGTAAAGGAACGGACCGGCAAGGTTTTCCCAAGCGATCCATGGGACCAGCTCCGCGGCGCCGCCAGCGCCGTCTTCGGCTCATGGATGAATGATCGCGCGATCGTCTATCGCCGCAAATACAACATCCCCGCCGCATGGGGCACCGCCGTCAATGTGCAGGCCATGGTCTATGGCAACACGGGCGAAACCTCCGGCTCCGGTGTCGCCTTCACGCGCGATCCTGCCAACGGTAAAAACGAATTCTGGGGTGAATACCTCATCAACGCCCAGGGCGAAGACGTCGTCGCAGGGGTCCGCACTCCTGAGAACGTCAGCACCCTCAAGGCCGCTCTACCCAAGCCTTACGCGGAGTTGATGAAGGTGCGTAAGATTCTTGAGTCCCATTTCAATGATGTGCAGGACATCGAATTCACCGTGCAGGAAGGCAAGCTCTTCATGTTGCAAACCCGCAACGGCAAGCGCACCGCCGCCGCTTCCCTCAAGTTCTCCATGGACATGGTGAAGGAAAAACTCATCGATTGGGAAACCGCGATCCTGCGCAACCCCGCCGAGCAGCTCGAGCAACTTCTCGCGCCGATCTTCGACCTTGCCGATGTGGCGAACGCCGAAGTCCTTGCCACCGGCCTGCCCGCCGGCCCGGGTGCGGCTTCCGGTAAAATCTACTTGAATGCCGAGCGCGCCGTCCTCGCAGAAGCTCGTGGTGAGAAGGTTCTCCTCGTCCGCACCGAGACCAGCCCGGAAGACCTCCGTGGCATGATCGCTGCCGAAGGAATCCTTACATCCAAGGGCGGGGTCTCCTCCCACGCCGCACTCGTAGCCCGCCAAATGGGCAAGGTCTGCGTTTGCGGAGCAGGCGGAATCGATATCAACTACGATAAAAAGACCGTCACCGCTGCCGGCAAGACCTTCAAGGAAGGCGAATACATGAGCATTGATGGCACCAGCGGCCAAGTCTTCGGCGGCGAGCTGAAGACCGCACCTTCGGAGATCATCACCGGCATTGTCGATGGTGACAAGAAGGCGATGGCCACAGAGAAATTCAAGGGCTTCCAACAGCTCATGAAATGGTGTGAGCAAGCCACCCGCATGTCGGTGCGCACCAATGCGGATACGCCCGAACAAACCCGCATCGCGCTCGCATTCGGAGCCAAGGGCATCGGCCTCACCCGCACCGAGCACATGTTCTTCGAGGGCGACCGCATCGATGCCATGCGCGAGATGATCCTCGCCACCACGCTCGAAGCACGTAAAGCCGCCCTCGCGAAACTTCTGCCTTATCAACGGGAGGATTTCACCGGCATATTCACCGTGCTCAAGGGCCTTCCTGCCACCATCCGCCTTCTGGACCCACCGCTCCACGAGTTCCTCCCTCATTCCAAGGAGCAACAAATGGATCTTGCCAGAAAGATCGGCGTCAAGGTCGAGACCATCATCCAGCGCGTTCACGATCTCCACGAGTTCAACCCGATGCTCGGTCACCGCGGGTGCCGCCTCGGCATCGCCTACCCGGAAATCACCGAAATGCAAGCCCGCGCCATTTTCGAAGCAGCCGCTGACGTGGCCAAGAAAAAGATCAAGGTGAAGCCCGAGGTGATGATCCCGCTTGTTGGCTTCAAGCGTGAATTTGATCTTCAGGCAGAAATCGTTCACGCCGTGGCGAAACAAGTGATGGCGGAGAAAAAGGTCACCTTCGAATATCAGGTCGGCACCATGATCGAAGTCCCACGCGGTGCGCTCACTGCGGATCAGATCGCTGAAAATGCGGAGTTCTTCAGCTTTGGCACCAACGATCTCACCCAGACCGCACTCGGCATCAGCCGCGACGACATGGGCGCGTTCCTTCTGCCTTACGTGGAAAACGATGTTTTCGCCAAGAACCCCTTCGCCACTCTTGATACGGTTGGCGTTGGCCAGCTGATCGAGACCGCCGTCGCCAAAGGCCGCAAAACCCGCCCGGACATCAAGCTCGGCATTTGCGGTGAGCACGGGGGCGATCCGGACTCCGTGTTCTTCTGCCACAACGTCGGCCTCGCTTACGTTTCCTGCTCACCTTACCGCGTGCCGGTCGCCCGCCTTGCCGCTGCCCAGGCAGCGATCATGGAAAAGCGCGCTGCGAAGAAGAAGTGAAATTTCACGGTTTCTAACAAACTAACGAAAAGCCGCTCTAGGAAACTGGAGCGGCTTTTTTATTCGCGCGCCGCGAGGCCGTCGCGATTGGGATGCCTGTAACGGCACGCGATGAGTGTCGTAGCCAATGAGATGCTTGTAGCGGCATCTCTATGAGTGTCGTAGCTGCTGAGTGGCGCGAAGCTCTTCGGCGATTCTTTGGCCGCGACGGTCACAGACACGCCGCTACAGTCCGATGCCGGTGATTCACCTCACACGCTCCAGCAGCCATGCAAGCAGGCCGCTGATCGGGAGGCGCTCCTGTTCCATCGAGTCCCGATGCCGGACCGTTACGGTGTTTTTCAGTTCCCCGCCTTGTTCGCCAAGAGTTTCGAAATCAACGGTCACGCAGAATGGAGTGCCCACTTCGTCCTGGCGGCGGTAGCGGCGACCGAGAGCACCTCCATCGTCGTAGAAAACCGTCATCCAAGGTTGCAAAATCTTTTGGATTTCGCGGCAGATACGCACTTGGTCCTCGTTCTTTTTTAATAAAGGAAAAATACCGACCTTGATCGGGGCCATCCGTGGAACGAAGCGCAGCACCGTGCGGATGTCTTCCTTGCCTTTTTCATCCGTGAGCGTCTCCTCATCGAAGGCTTCACAAATCAGCGCAAGCACCGTGCGATCGCAACCGGCGGATGGCTCGACGACGTGCGGAAGAAACTTTTCCTTCGTCTCCTCATCAAAGTAAACGAGCGATTTACCCGCACCTTTCTCATGCACCCCGAGGTCATAGTCCGTCCGATACGCCACGCCTTCCAGCTCTTGGATGCCGAAGGGGAACTCGTATTCGATGTCGTAAGTCTTTTGTGAGTAGAACGCGCGCTCACCATCCGGTATATCGAGAATGTGCAGCTTCTCGCGCGGGATGCCGATCTCCCCGTAGAATTTGAGGCGCTCTTCAAGCCACTCGTCCGTCAGGCGCAAGCCATCGTCCGGATGGCAGAAGTATTCGATCTCCATTTGTTCGAATTCACGCGAACGGAAAGTGAAATTTCGCGGATTGATTTCATTGCGGAACGACTTGCCGCACTGCGCGATGCCGAATGGCAGCTTGACGCGGTTGGAATCCAACACATTTTTATATTGGCAGAAAATCGATTGGGCCGTCTCCGGGCGGAGGTAGGCGATTTGGTCACCCGTCGCGCCGAAGTTTGCCTTCAGCATCAGCTCGAACATCCGTGGTTCCGATAGAAGCACGCCATTTTCAGGATTGTAAAGTTCGCCTTCACGCGGGCCGGGCTGGACCGTCCAGCCGTTATCGAGTGTTTTTGGTGCCGATCCTTTACCCAAGAGGTCGCGGTAGTATTGCAGGGCGATTTTCTGCGCCGAACGGTCTTTGTCCTGTTTCTCGTCAGGGATGAGAACCGTGAATGTTTTGTCAGTGGTTTTGCCGGTAGTTTGATCACTCGCGCCAAGAAATGTGTATTCCACACCCGGCGAGGACGCTGGTACCTGATCCGCACGCAAGCGCTGCTTGGTGAGCGGGCATTCGCACATGGGATCCGCGAACCCACCGACGTGGCCCGATGAGATGAGCACCTGCTCCATCGTGAGAATCGCACCGTCCATGCCCAGCACATCATCGCGCTCCTGCACGGTTTTGCGCCACCAATAATCTTTTAGGTTCCGTTTCAGCTCGGCACCGAGCGGGCCGTAGTCCCAGCAGCCGTTGAGGCCACCGTAGATTTCTCCGGCTTGAAAAATGAAGCCTCGCCGCTTGCACAGCGAGACGATTTTTTCCATGCGGGCGGGATCGGTGACGTCTTTGTTTGCCATGTGTTGTGAAGGGTCGGGGCGGGCATGGAAGCAGGCGCGGTAGCGGGCGGCAAGGCGGGATTGCAGCGTTGAAGAACGTTTTTTGTCAGCAGCCCGCAAGCTTCGGGGCGCAAGATGAAAAAATACGTGATCGTGGTATATCGAACGGGCCGGAAATGGGATATCTCTCATGTGTCGCCGCAAGCAACCCTTCCCCCCGAGGAGCGAACGCCGACAGCGAACTTCCCCTCGAGTTCAAACATCCCCCCCAATCGGTCAAAAAAGCCGGCGCAGATCGAAAGTCCCCCCCGTTCGTTCTCCGCCGGTTTTTTAGTTAGAAGACTGCGCATTGTTCCTCCCTAACTTGGGTAGCCATCGCGCGGTCGCCAAACCTGCCGTCAACGGGAGGAGCCACAGGCGCCGAGGCGCGAATGGCATCGCATGTTTCATCAAGCTACTTTTCGTCTAGCTTCGGGAATGACCAATCCACAGCAGATGGTCAGAAAATTGCAGAATCCTAGGTTCGGGAATCTTCGTTTCGGCTTTCTTGCCTAAAATATCAGATTTTCTTCATTGGCATTTCACACCGATGGGCTGAACTCCAGCCATGCAAGCATCCTATTCGACGAAGATGAGACCGCCATCGCAGATCCTCTGATGTCCGCAAAAGCCACTTGGAAAGTCAGCGCCGCCGTGATGGCGAGCCGGGTGTTAGGCCTTGCCCGGGAAATAATGTTCACCACGATCTTCGGCGCGGGAGCGCTTCTCGATTGCTTCCAACTCGCTTTCCGGATTCCCAACTTGCTTAGGGATCTGTTTGCGGAGGGCGCACTATCCCAAGCATTTGTCACCACGTTTTCCAAAAAGCTTAAATCCGAGGGTGATGTTTCCGCCTGGGCACTGGCGAACAAGATGATGACGCTGGCTGCCGTCTTCATGAGCTTGGTCACTCTGTCGGGAATCTTCGCCGCGCCTTGGGTCGTTGATTTACTAACCTCACTGGCCCGCAGTGAAAACAGCCGCCGGGTTTACAATCCTGCAGACCTTGCGCTCACCGTAACGATGGTGCGGGTGATGTATCCGTTCATTCTGCTGGTCTCACTCGCCGCCCTGGTGATGGGCATGCTCAACGCGAAAAACATTTTCGGCATGCCCGCGCTTTCATCGTGTTTTTTCAACCTTGGCTCGATGATCGGCGGCGCAGGATTAGGATATTGGATGGACCCTCACTGGGGGCCGCAAAGCCTCATCGGGTTTTCCATCGGCGTGGTGATCGGCGGCTTGGCTCAGCTGGTATGCCAGTTCCCGGCGCTGAGGCAAGTGGGCTATCATTTCGCAGCGGACTTCGGCTGGAAAGACTCAGGCGTGCGCCAAATTCTTCGTCTGATGGGGCCGGCGGTGATCTCTTCCTCAGTGGTCCAGATCAATGTGGTGGTGAACTCGATGTTCGCTGTGGGGGTGGGAGCCGGGGCGGTGAGCTGGCTGAACTGCGCCTTCCGCCTGATGCAGTTACCCATCGGCATCTTCGGCGTGGCGGTGGCCACGGTAACGCTACCCGCACTCTCCCGCGCCGCCATCGGTGGCATCTCCCCTGAGTTCCGGCCTACGCTGGTGAAGGGCCTGCGGCTGGTGGCGTTTTTGGTGATTCCTTCCACCATCGGTTTAGTGGTTCTGGCAGAACCCATCATCAGCGTGATTTATGAACACGGGCGTTTTACCGCAGAGCACCGCATCCAAACCGCGCTTGCCCTGCGGGCCTATGGCTATGGTTTGTTATTTTATGCCGCGCTCAAGGTCTTGCAGCCCGCCTTCTACGCCATTGACAAGCGTTGGTTCCCAATGATGGTGAGTTTCCTCGCCTTGGGCCTGAACCTGTTCTTTAACTATCTTTTCGTTTACGTCCTCCACTGGGGTCATGAATCACTCGCCCTGACGACGAGCATCACGGCATCGGTCAGTTTCCTGCTACTTTTCCTCGCCATGCGGAAATTTGCAGGAGATCTGGGAACGGGGGACCTTTTGATTCTGCTAATCAAACTCACCTTGGCAGGTGCACTGATGGCAGGCATCTGCCAACTTGCGAATCTCTATCTTTTCCAAGATCTGGCAGGCACCAAAGTAATCGTTAAAATCATTTATCTCGGCCTCACCATCAGCCTCGCTTCTGTGGTTTATTTTCTATCCGCAAAACTCTTCAGAGTGGCTGAAGCGCATGAAGCCCTCAGCATGCTGAATCGGAAACTGCAAAAATAGAATCGTTTGGCTCAAGCTGACACGGCGATCAGACTCGCGAGCCGGATTTCGAGAGCCTCGGTGAGTGCGCCCGCACCACCCTTGGCCGGTAAACTGCCGGATCGTAACATTTCGCTCACCGCGAACGGTTCACCCGCCACCACATGCACCGTGCGCTCGCTCGGGTATAAGGGAAAGCCCAGGAGATCTTCCTCCAGTTTTAAAACCGTCTCCGCCCTGTGATCAAAAGTAGGCGCTGCGAGCAGATAAGAACCGATGTAGCTGTGGGCCTGAAGCGCGGTGAAAACACGATCCACGTCATCCAACAAAACTTCACGCTCCGCCGGACTCGGTGGCTTCTCCGCATCGAGCAAGCGCCTGCGGATACGGAAGCGCAGGGCTCTTACCCGCTCAGGCGGCGTGACTGCCTTGGAATCCAGCGGGTAATTCGCTTCGACCCTTGAGAGCAGCGTATCGCAAAGATGGTTCAGCCGCTCATGGACCGTACCCGCCCCCGCATAGCCGAGGTATTCGGTCTCTTTTAACGCCAAAATTCCAGTGCCCAGACGGAGGATGCGCTCGTCCACCGGCATCTTCGGCTTCGGGGTCCAGCCGATGCGGTCTTCGAGCTTCGAGAGGCGGCTCACGAATGTTTCCTCTGCTGCGGCATCATGAAAAAATCGTAATCCGATCGGCACCAAATAGGCACTTCTCCCCTCCGGCAAGCGCGCCGCCGCCTTGAGCAAAATTGAAGCCACGCCCTCGTTGAGCGGATCGAGCCTGCGGTGGTGGTGATAAATTTCACCTTCAGGGAAAATCACCAAGGGATCCCCACCCTTTTCCAACAAACCAATCGCCGTCTTGATCGCAGACAGATCCGGCCCATCCCGGTCCACCGAGAAAACCCCCATTCCCTGCAAGGCCCACGCGGCCGCCGGGCTGAGTTCGAAGATCTCCCTCGCCCCCATGAAAAAAGGCCGCAGGCCATGGCGGGATGCCAGTTCCATGATCACATGCGGGTCCGAATGGTCCGAGTGATTTGGCGCAAGCATGACCGAGTGGCCATCTTCACAAAGTTTCGAAACCCTCTCAAACCCCTCCTCCCGGATCTTGGCAATCCGATACTTCCGCTCCAGATGAATCCGCCGGTTCACCACCAGCCCCAAAGGC
>JBBRIB010000053.1:0-11302 GCA_038221745.1 Verrucomicrobiales bacterium | reverse complement strand
GAATGATCGACCGGATGGGGGCAAAAGGTGGAAATCCGCCACCTCATTCGCCTGTAGTCGATCCGGGCACAACACGGAGTTTAAAGCAAGCGTCCTAAAATTGTCCTCGTTGGATTTTTGACGCGGTGTGCGAAGATGGCGAACGGTGGAATCTATACGGCTTCTTGTTCGTCTTCAGTTTCAGATCCGGTTTTTTGTTGTCGAGGCACGAAGAGTGCCAAGTATCGTAGTAAGCGGGATTCATCGGGCGTCGCGTTCTTCGGAGAGAGCAATGTTGGACTCGGTTCCGCCGCTGAAGGCTCCGGTTAGTTCCATGGCGGCGTATTCCGGGAGGAGCTTACGATTGGCCCATTTTGATGATGCGCTGGTGGGCTGGGCTGCGGCATTTTCCTCATGCAATAACGCTTTTTCAATGAGATGGATGGTTTCCTGGGTGACGGAGCGGCGGTGGGTTGCGGCGATCTCCTTGAGTCTGGTGTGGAGGTTTTCGGGGAAAGATTTGATGACGAGTGCTGGCATGGTGGAAGAATGGTAGCGGTTTGCTTCCATTTAGGCAAATCCAGATTTGGGAGACGGGAATGATGTCGAAGCGCGGCTGGGAGGTGGGGGAGGAAGAAGATTCACGATTTTTGATTTTGGATTTGAAAGAGGACGGTGGCTTCCCAGAAGTGGAAGCGACGGGCGTCCTGCGAGGAGGAGACGAGAGCGAGATCGATGCCCGGATGGAGGCCGAAGACGGCGTTGCAAACTTTGGATGACCTGGCTGGCACGCTCCCTTTCTTGCGAGACATCGCCGGGGCTACTGATGAAGATGCGGATGGTTTGCATGGGGAGTGGGGGTTGGGAGTGGTGGTTTTGTCGGCGTCATACGTGATGATCGTTGATTTCGGGTGAGGCCGAAGGTCAATCGCCGGGAGTCGCGCCGGCGGTGATGGCAGTCTTCAGGGACTCGATGAACTTTGTTGCTTTCGTTCCGCCATAGCCTGCGGTTCGCATCAGGGTTTTGCCGGATTGGTCGATGAGCAGGATCGTGGGAAATCCTTCGACCTTGAACTCGACCATCAACTCCTTGCGCTTCTCCATCTCGCTGGCGGGGAGGCTGGAAAGCGCCTGATAGTCGTGGATGACGACGATGAGGTTTTCGTTGGCGTAGGTGATGAACGCGGGATCGGAGAGGACGGTCTTCTCGAACGCGTGGCAGCGGGGGCAGGTGCTGGACATGAATTCCAGGAAGACCGGCTTTCCCGTCTGCCTGGACTTGGTCTTCGCAGCATCAAGAGCGGTGAGGACGGTGAGGACTGCGGGTTTGGCTTCAGCCGAAACGGGAGCAGCGGCAACGAGAGTGAGGAGGAGGGCGGTCAGGATTGTTTTCATGATGGTGGGAGGCAGCGGTAGGGCCGTCGTTTGAGCGGTGGGGATGGTCATCAAGGCTAATTCTTGCGGATGGTTTCAATCCACTGGGTCGGATCGGAAAGTTGGTCGCTGTAGCGCTGGGACACCTTGTCCGGCTGGGTGCTTTTGGACATCACGACGAGCCAGGCTTCCGCCCCGAAGCCGGTCACGGCTGTGATCAGATAGCCCTCTTTCCATTTCGAGTGGATCCAGTCCGTTGGCCAAGGGCCCGGGCCGGTGTAGATTTGCGTCCCATAGCCGGAGTTTTCGCTCATCACGACGAGCCAGGAGTTGCCATCATCAGGTCCGTTTTCGCCGGCAACGGAGGTGATGCGCAGACCTTCCTTCGCGCGTGCCTGGATCCAGGCTTTCCGTTTGTCGTCGAAACTGCCGGGAGGGGAATATCGTTGGTTCCCGTAGCCTGTGGACTTGTCCATCACGAATACCCATTTCTCTCCATAGCCGGCGACGCAACGGATTCTGTATCCCTCGTCCATGTTCGCCTTGAGCGTGGTTTGGTCGAAGAAATAGCCGACCAGACGCTGCTGGCTGATTGAGGGCGAGGACGTGGTCACGACGGCCCATCCATTGGGGTCCCCACCCAGTGAAGTGATCCGGGAGCCGGCAGTCCATTGTTCGTTCAGCCAGTCGGCAGGCCATTCTTTGGAGAGGAGAAACGACTGCTGGCGAGCCTCGGGCATGGTGGTGGCGACAATCCGCCATTGGTCGGAGAATCCGCCGATGGATGAGATGCCGGTCCTCGATGCGCCCGAATCTCCGGTGCCCGGCGATTTCTTGTTTCCTCCTTGGGTGCCGGCGCGGTCCTCACCTGTGACAGGGTGAGTTACTACCGGTGCTTTATCGGGATCCGAAGGCCACTCCCAGGATTCGTTCACGAAGAGGGCGAGTCCCCGGTCCCAGGCTGAGGCGAGCTGGAGGGCGCGTTCCCGATCAACGACGGCAGTGGTGGCGACCTTGTCCTTCAGCGCTGAAACGGGTCGGGCCGAGGCAAGCAGGATGCGGCGGACTTCCGGAGCTCTGAGATCGGGATAGGAAAAACGCAGGGCGGCTGCGACTCCGGAGACCTCAGGTGCCGCCATTGAGGTTCCCGACATCTTTTCATGGATGCCACCGAGGTAGGATGAGATGACGTTCTCACCCCGGGCAGCAATTTGGACACTGCGGAGGCCGTGGTTGCTAAAGCTCGATAGATCGTCGGAAGTACCGACGCTCGCCACGGTCAGGTAGTTCGGGAAGAAGCGCGATAGGTAGGCAGGTGCCGGTAATTCACTGTCGTTGTTCTCCGCATCGTTCCCGGCTGCGGCGATGAACAGGATGTCCGGGTTCTGCGCAGCGGCGAGGGCGAAGAAGGCGCTGTTAGCGACCTGGAGTTCCAAGGCGAGGCTGCCGCACAGATCCATGCCTATCGGACACACGAAAGACTCCATCGAGACCGGATTGCTGCCATGCTTGCGATAGTGGTCTTGGATTGTGGATGCCAGGTTTCGAAAGAAACTGGTTTTGAAGCTATAGCTCATGTTCACCACACCTGCTCCACAGGCTTTCAAATATTGCGAGTAGCGGTTCCCAGCCCGAACGTTGGCGGCGAGATAATCATCCCAGACCGCCCGAATGAAGCTGCTGTAGTCAGGCTCATCAAGGGCGGCCCTCTTCATGGTTTCCTCAATCTGCCTGAGGATCGCCTTTTGCACCATCCTGTCGTTTCCTTCAACGGGTTCGTAGGACACTCCGTGTATTTCCGCATTGCCGCCGCTGGACTTCATCACGATCCCGGCCACATGGGTGCCGTGGGAAAGACTGTAAACCTTGTCCGCATAATACCAATCGCTGAGTCCCCGGTCTTCGGCGATCTGGATACCGACCTGGCGGGCGAGTGGATTTTCGTAACGATTGCTCAAGCGTTCTTGAATTTCCTCCGGATCGCCCTTTCGCTTCTGGCTTGCATCCAGATACTCCGTAACCAGCTTTTGCAGCCAATTGGGATCGCGCAGTTGACCAAGCGCCAGGGAAGGGATCCGCAGTGGCAGGTCCTCGCCAACATTCCATCCCGAGACGTCGTCGATGAAACCGTTACTATCGTCATCGACACCCGGTTTACCTTCCTCTTCAGCCTTATTTTTCCAGCTGCGGTTCCGATAGTCGGGATGGTCGGGATCGACGTATGCATCGTTGATGACGACCCGGTGGGGAACCGCAGCCCGGGTGGTCTCGCCCACCTGGGCTTGCGCAAACGAATGACAACGGATCAACAAGCATAAACCGGTGAAACCGTCACTGCCCGGCGTGAGTTGATTCTTGGCGATGCGGCCGCGGGCATCGGCAAAGTCCGCGCCCGCGCCCGCCCAAAGCAGCTCGCGAACGCATTCGAAGGAACCCCGCTTGGCGGCGAGGGTCAGGGGAGTTTGGCCGTCCGAGCTACGGGGGGCATCTAGATTGACCCCTGGAAGAGCGATTCGCAGCGCCCGTGGATCGTCGCGTTTGATCGCGCGCCAGACGGCATCGAGGTCACCTTCCGCCAAGGCCATGGGACCAAGCAGAGGCAGGAGGAGAAGTGTCCGGAGCGCGGGGACTAACTTACGAAACGGATTCATGGTTTCAGGTGTCTGAGGAAATTGTTCGATGGGGTGGGGTGGGAGGTATTCGGTGGGAAACGTAACCTGCCCCAGTGATATGAGTTGTAGCAGTTAGTGTGCCTCGTTTGGCTTCAGGAATGCGTGGTGAAGGTTCTCACGGCGTGCAGGGAGTGGCCGGCGGCGAGGGTTTCTGCGATGAAGTCGAGGAAACCACCGGCGGGGTGGCAGGGGATGACATCGAAGGGGATGAGCAGATCACCGGCCCGGACGAGATTCTTGTCATGGGCATCGAAGACGCCGAGATTGTCCTCCGGGCGGTAGTGGGCGGCGCTGGTGATTTTGGTGGAGCCGAGGGAGGCAAACCAGGTGTCGATTTCCGCCGTGGTGACGGGAATGATGTCGAAACGAGGCTGGGAGGTGCGGGAGGAAGAAGATTTCCGATTTTTGATTTTGGATTTGAAAGAGGACGGTGGCTTCCCAGAAGTGAGGAAATCGAGCGCCGCGTGGACAAGATCCGCTCCATCTGATCGCTGCTGATGAGCGGACGGATCGGGACTTGCCGGGGCGGGTGGTTCTGTCTCATTGGCTATGAGGATATTTCAGAGGGAGCGGAGGGATAAGGTGGGATTTTTGAATGGGCTCGCTTTCGAGAGAACGCGGCTCCTAATAGGTTCTAGGCCACTCCGGTAAATGATCTTCGGGAGAACCAGGTGACGGTTTCGCCGAGGAGGCGGGATTCGGTTTCGGTAAGGAGTTTGGAAAATTCGCGTTCGCTGGTTGCGTTTTTTAGGAGGATGGCTTGGTGCTCCAGGAATTCGAGCATTTCTGTAAATGTGTGGGAGCGGGCTTCGAGGTCGTTAGCGGCGGCTAGGGAGAGGGCGGCGACGGCGATGACGGGGAGGAGGACCCCGAAGAAGCCAAGGACGGCTTTCCAAAGTTCGATATCGTTGATGAGGTGGAGCTTATAGGCGATGATGAATAGCAGTTTCAATGCCGTGGCGGCGATGGCGGCGCGGGTGATAAAGGTGAAGGCTTTGTGGGCGTGGTGGTATTTTTTCCCGGCATCTGCGGATTTGCGGGCGTAGAAATCGAGCTGGGCGTTGGGTTTGGTGAGGCGCTCGGTGAGATAAGTGTCGCGGCATTCGCGCCAGTCGCCGCTGGTGTGGGCGCGGGTTTCGCGGAGCTGGAGGATCTCCATGGTGCGGAGCAGGGGGTGGAGGGAGGCGGGGAGATCAAGCACACGGAGGTGTGCGAAGCCGACATGGTATTTCCCGAAGGCGATGGCGGAGCGGGCAACTTCCGAAAGGAGGCGGTTGAGTGCCCAGCGGGAGGCGGCCTCGGATTTGTGGAGGCGACTGTGGTGGCGATAGCCCCAGATCAGGAAAGCTAGCTCTGCGGTGAGGAGTAAGATGAGGGTGAGGTAGAAGGCGGTTTCCCCCATATATTCATCGAGCAGGACCAGGGCGAGGACGGCGCAGACGGTGGCGGCGAAGTGGGTGCCGATGATGATTTTTGCGGCGTTTTGGAAAAATTTGCTGAAGCGGTCGGCTCCGGTGCTAGTGTGGTTTTTGATGGCGGCGAAGTAGGCGTCCTTCGCGGGGATGGCTGAGGTTGGGTCTGTGGGGAGGCCGGGGATTTCGATCTCCTCGGGGTGGATGGGTGGCTGGTAGGAAGATTTTCCGGGTGCGGTGTTTTCTTCCCATTCCGCTTGGAAGGTGGGAGTGCCGTTTTCGTGATCTACGGTGACGATGAGGACGGGGGTGTTCCAGCGCTTGGCTTGGTCGATGACATCACGGGTGCCGCCGCGTTGGCCGGGTGAGGCGGGTTTTACCATGGCAATGATGATGTCGCTTTGGCGGACGAGTTCGATGTTCGCCTCCTCGAAGCGGGCGTGGCGGTCGGCGACTTCGGCGACGACCCTTTCCTGGATGATGTGGGGGCTGGCGAGGAGGGCCAGGCTTCGCTGTTTTTCCTCGGGTGAAAAATCAGGCTCGCTAGTGCCATGGGCATCGAGATAGGCATCGCTGGGAAGGGGGAGGGAAATGATCTGCGGGATGCCGAGATCGCGGCAGGCGGCTGTGAAGGCGTGATCGGCTCCGATGGCGATCTGGGATATGCCGGTTAAGAAATGGTGGTCTGCGAGCCCGAGCTCGGCGGGGAGAGTGGCGAGCCGTTCTTTCAGCCAATCGGTCGCGGCGGCTTGGAAGGCGGCGGGGTTGAGATCCGGGTGATCCTTGTAGGAAAACCAACTGCGGGGGCCGGAGAAGCCGACGGTCACGGCGAGGGGTAGGGAGGACATAGGAGATTGACACGTTCTAGGATGATTTTTTCTAGCAAAACGGAAGATGGGTGTCATGCAGGAAAATGGGTTACAGCGGGATTTTTTCTCCACCCTCTTGTGAATGTGCGTCGAATTGTACTACAAGTTCCCAGACAAATTGTAGAGCCTCCATATGGATGAAGGGAATGATCGACCGGATGGGGCAAATGGTGGCCTCCGCCTTTTCATTTACCTGTCGGCGATCCGGGCAAAACCCGGAGTTTAAACCCGATCCCGACCATAATGATGCATCTCCAGAGCCGAGGCGGCGCTTGCCAGGTTTCCGGTGATTGGACCCGCGCTTTTCTGGACCGGCGTGTGCAAGTTGGTAGGGAAAAAGCTGAAATGCTGAGCCGCCTACGCCAAGGCTACGGGCGGACGGGAATGCTGAAAGGGGAAGAGAAGAGGGGATGGGAGGAAGCGCGCGAGCTGCCTGGCGAGGTGGCGTTTCAGCGGGAGGCAACTTGGCAAGCGGCTGTGAAATTGGCTGGGAGCGAGACGCTCAACGCTGTCAGTTTAAGCATGAAGACCTAAAAATTTAGAGGAATCAAACCGCAGATGAACGCGGATGCACCCAAGGGCAGAGAAAACGCAGAATAAGAGGGATGATTTTGGATTTTCATCTGCGTTTCCGAATCTGGTTGCCGCTTGCTTGGCTGCCGCGGGTGAGGTCTGACCGGCATGAGTTGGTTTTGGCATCTCTCCAAAATATCAAATTGCTCACTAATCTTAATCGCCGTGTTGTCGTTTTATTGTATGAGTTTCGGGTCATATGAATTGCGCGTAACCCATTGACTTTTCATTGGCAACGACGGTCACAGACACGCCGCTACAGGGCGGGACAGACGCAAGAAACTTGATCGGAGGCGCTGCATCTTTGGACTGCGGTGGGCATCACCGCTTTGGGTGGGGAGCTGATTGCTGGGCGAAACTTGCGATCTAACAAAAATTGCGTGAGCTCGGTGCTTTTTTTCCAAAGGATCGGCATTTTGTGAGGAGTCCGCGTCCGCCCCAAAAGCGGTGATGCTCACCGCACTCCAAAGTTCCGCAGGCAGAATGAAAATTCAGCGATGAACGGCAGCGGTGGCCATCAAGAAGGATACGCCCAATCAGAGGAAGAGGGTGATAAGGCCAAGTTGGATCTGGTTTTCATGATTTGTTTTATCGGGTGTATTGGAAAGGTTGTCTCTCACGGTTCGATTTCAAGCTGAAGGAGGACCGGGTTCCAATGCATGCTTGAAATTGGCCAGCAGTCGGGGGGTAAGTTCAAGTGGAATATCCAAGCAGTCTATCCGGGAACGAATGATTGCGGGATCGATAAGCCCAGATGAATGCAGCAGGGTTACAAGCGCGAGGTCTTTGGGGCGGCCGACCAGTAATTTGACGGTGGCAAGGTCGTAGGGGTCCAAAGCGAGGGCCGTGGGGCAATTCGGAACGGGCACGAGGCGGTCACGCCATCCTCGGGGTAGGGTTTCGAGAATGGAATCCCTGAGAATATCCGCATGATAGCCATGGCGGCGGAAGTAGGCGCGATGCTCACCCAAGGCTTCTTCGAGCATGAGGCCGGTGAGTTCATCAAAGGGTTGTGGGCATAGATCCGCATCATAGGTGGCGGCGAGTGGCGAAAGTGTCTCGCCCAGCTCGGGAAAGGATGCGAGCAAGGAGGCTGAGCCGAGCACCAGAAACTGGCGGTCCTCCGCAAGGGCGCTGGCGGAGTGGATGAGGTGCTGGAGCGCGGCAAGAGTCATACATCAGGAAGCACTGGGGCGACCGCTAGAGGTAAACCAACGAAGGGTGAGCAGGATTTGATGGGCTCTGAGTCATGGTTCGGTGCGGCAAGGAAATCAATCAGTTCGCGCATGCTCCCGGGGGATTGCCGGGCCTTGAGTATGCGGTTTCTCCAATCATGGATGGGGCCCGGATGAACCCGCCCGAGGGCTTCCCAGCGATCAAGATTTTCCAAAGCGATGGATAGATCGCTTGGATGCCTTTGGATGTGTGCGGCAATGCGCCGCCAGAGGATCTCGCGATCCTCCCGTAGATAGTGGAAATCCGCAGCGCTCATCGTGGGTTGATGATGTGCAGGAAAAGTGGAACTTGGCAAGTGGCTGTGAAATTGGGTGGGAGCGAGACGCTCCCGCAACGGCCTGGCGCGAGACGCGCCAGCCACCTTGGATGCGCCAGCCACTATGGAGGTGCAAGCCACTTTGGAATGTTGCTCTTCGGTGGCTTTGGCGGTTTTCTTGGTGGCGGCTTTTTTGGCGGGGCGGGGTGGAAAACCTCAGGTTCTGGTGTTTGCAACAGAGCAGCAACGCGCCGCGATCTCACTGATCATCCGAATATCGTGAGATTGCGCCTTGCACGCGCCATGAATCCTGTTGCATGTTTCTTCCATGGATGAGATCATTTTTGAAGTTCGCGAGGACGAGATCGACGGCGGCTTTGTCGCCATCGCTCTTGGCCACTCCATCGCCACCCAGGGAGACTCCCTTGAGGAATTGAGAGAAATGGTGCGCGACGCCGTACGCTGCCACTTTGGCGATGCCGCGCCCGGCCCGATGCCCAAGATTATCCGCCTTCACTTCGTCCGTGACGAGGCGCTGGCCGTATGAAAATCCCCCGCGATATCAACGCTCCCGAACTCGTCCGCGCATTGCGTGTACTCGGCTACGAACCCGTGCGGCAGGGAGGTTCCCACATCAGGCTGACGACCACGGTGGGAGGAACCCACCATCTGACGGTTCCCGACCATCGCCCGCTCAAAACAGGAACTCTTCTTGGCGGCGTCCTGAAACCCGTGGCTACTCACCACAAACTTACCGTGGCGGAATTGCTCGAAAAACTAAAAATCTAACCTGCCGCGTATATTTCTTTTCAGCATTCTTGTCCGCCCTCCGGTCCGGCCGAACGGCAGTTTCAGGAGCCTCCCGCAAAAAGCAAATTCGTGCTGGAGCGCGGCAGAAGCGATGGATAGATCGCTTGGATGCCCTTGGATGTGTGCGGCAATGCGCCGCCAGAGGATCTCGCGATCCTCCCGTCGTTAGTGGAAGTCCGCAGCGCCCATCGTGGGTTGATGATGTGCAGGAAAAGTGGAACTTGGCAAGTGGCTGTGAAATTGGGTGGGAGCGAGACGCTCCCGCAACGGCCTGGCGCGAGACGCGCCAGCCACCTTGGACCTACCAGCCACTTTGGAATGTTACTCTTCGGTGGCTTTGGCGGTTTTTTTGGCGGCGGCTTTTTTGGCGGGGCGGGGTGGGAAGTCGAAGCCGATTTTGCCGTCTTTGGTATCGAAGGTGAGGTGGGCGTCGAATTTGCGCTTGGTGCGGTTTGAGACGAAGCCTTTGAGGACATCGGTCTTGCCGCTGGAGATGAGCTTGAGCATCTGGGCGGGCGGGATCTCACACTGGAGGATGGCCTTGCCGATGCGGATGCCGTGGGGGTCTTTTTTGGTGACGATCTCGGGGATGTGGTAAGCTTTTTCGGTGGCGTAAACCTTGTAGGTTTTGCCTTCCTCGGTTTTGGCTTCGCCGATGAGTTGCTCTTCGGTGAGCTCGGGTGGGCCATCGCGGTCGTCGCCCTCGAAGACGAAGTTGATCTTGAACTTCGCGTCCATCTCGAGGCTGGCATCGAAGGGTTTGTTGAACTTCGATTTAAAGCCGGTGAGCGGGCCGACGAGTTTGGTGGTGAAAAGTTGGATCGCTTCCTCCTCGCTGAGGAGGCGGCCGGCGATGTGTTTTTTAGCTTTGAATTTGCACTCGGGTTCGCGGCATTCGTAGGTGGCCTCGGTCTGCCTGAGGGACTTGGCGCCGCACATCGGGCAGGTGACTTTGAGGTCGGGGAAAACTTCGCTTTTGGCGAGTTCCGCGGCTTTGCGGGCCTTGGTGCAGATCTCAGCGGTGTAGGCGATGATCTCTTTCATGAAATCGCTGCGTTTGAGGTGGCCTTGCTCCATTTGGCGGAGTTTGAATTCCCAATCGCCGGTGAGTTTGGGCGAGTAGAGGCCCTCGATTTCCATTTCGCGGACGAGTTCGATGAGGCGCATGCCGGAGCCGGAGACGAAGAGGTCGCGGCCCTCGCGGGCGAGGTATTTCTGGGAGATGAGGCCCTCGATGGTGGCGGCGCGGGTGGCGGGTGTGCCGAGGCCGCGCTCGGCCATGGCTTCGCGGAGTGCTTCATCATCAATGAGTTTACCAGCTCCTTCCATGGCGGAGAGGAGGGTGGACTCGGTCATGCGGGCGGGCGGCTTGGTTTCCTCGTGGAGGACTTCGACGGTCTCGGCTTTGGCATTTTCACCGGGGCTGACGCCGCAGAGTTCGTCCTTGCCTGCGGCGACGCCGGGGCGGCGGCCATAGACTTCGAGCCAGCCGGGCTTGATGAGGATTTTTCCGTCGGTGCGGAAGGTGTCTTGGGTGGAAGGATTTGAAGAGGAAGATGCGGGCGAGACGCCCACGCTCCCCTGGGTGGCGATGCGGGTGAGGCGGGTGGTTTGCTCAAACTCGGCGGAGGGGTAGAAGACGGCGATGAAGCGTTTGACGATCATGTCGTAGAGCTTTTGCTCGGCTTCGGAGAGTTTGGAAAATTTGCCGGTGGGGATGATGGCAAAGTGATCCGAGACTTTCTTGGAATCGAAGACGCGGCGGGATTTGTGGAGGCGTGGGCCGTTGTCTGAGGAGCCGGAAAGAACGGCTTTGGCGTATTTTGAGACATCGAGATCGGAGTTGCCGATGTCTGCCATGGTTTCGCGGACGTTGCTGGTGTAGTCCTCGGGGAGGTAGCGGGAGTCCGTCCGCGGGTAGGTGATCATTTTGTGCTTCTCATAGAGAGCCTGGGCGATTTGGAGGGTGCCTTTGGCGGAGAAGGGGGCCTCGCGTTGGAGGGTGGTGAGGTCGTAAAGCTGCGGGGAAATCTGGGATTGCGCCTTTTTTTCCTCGGTCACGGTGCCGGTTTTGCCGGCGCAGCGGGCTTGGATGGCCTCGGCGGTGAGTTGGTCCCAGAT
>JBBRIB010000052.1:0-11561 GCA_038221745.1 Verrucomicrobiales bacterium | reverse complement strand
AAGCGTTGCCTTCGCGGATTTTAAAGCGCCCAGCTTCTCAGTCATGACCTTGGCTTGATCACAGCCTGCCAACGTCCCAATGAGGACAATCAAAATCCAATGACGAACAGACATAATCACATGCTGATTTTATATCAAGATTAACTAATTGCAACCCAATTATTGAAATAGGTTCCATCAGGCCAGAGCGGAAATCATTCCGTCGCCGATGTTTGCGAACTCATCCTGCTGTTTCCTGCGGCTCCCCCCATGTCTGACCGCTGCTGCCCGATGGCAGGAAATCAGCCTCCGAGCAAGCAAGCCCCGTCCGCGCTTCTTTCTTGCCATCACCTTCCCAAACTTTCAGCCTGCAGGCAGTTCCTCCTCCTTATGTTCATTATCCTCGGTTTCATCGTTGGCTTTTCCCTTTGGTTTGCCATGCGCTACCTCGTGGCAGGCATTTACACCGTCGCCCAAAACGAGCGGGCGGTGAAAACTTCCTTTGGGTGTGCCGAACGAGTTGGAAACCTCACTACACTTGATGATCCGATTTCAGACTCGCTCAACGCCGATCAGAGAGGCCGCTACGTTTATCCCCAGGTGCGGGTGATTCAGCCCGGTGGCCCGTATTTCAAATGGCCGTGGGAACGGGTGCGGAAAATGTCCATCGCCACCGAGACGGTGAACATGGCGTGGGATCCCGAGGATGGCAGCGCGAACTACAATGGGACGATGCTCGATGCTGTCACCAAAGATCAACTCAACACCGGCCTCACGGGCCAAATCCGTTATCGGGTGTCCGAGCGCAATCTCTATGCCTTCATGTTTGGCATTAAAAACCCTTACGCCCATGTCATGGGATACTTTGTTTCCGTGCTGCGTGAGCGCATCGCCAATTTCGAAGCTCCAGTCGTCCCCAACGAGGATGGCAGTCCGGATAGCGCTGCGGTGATTGGTATTTCCATCAATGATCTGCGGAAAAACCTTCGAGACCTCAACGAGCACATGGATCAGGAATGTCATTCTTCTGCCGCACGCTATGGGATTGTGTTGGATGCCACCCTCATCACCGGCATTGATCCGCCACCGGAAGTCGAATCCGCTCTTGCGGCGATCAACACCGCTTACAATCAAGTCTCTTCAGACATCAGCTTGGCGCAGGCCTCCGCGGATCAAAAGATCGTGCAGTCCCGCCGCGCGGTGGAGATTGAGACACTCAAAGCCCAAGCTGAGGTGGAGCCGTTGGTCCGCCTTGCAGCGCAGCTATTGGATTTGAAACGCCACGGCGCGGACGCGCTGAGGGCTTACATCCGCAACGTCCGCCTTTCGCTTTTCGATAAGGCCCACCAAGTCTTCGTAGAATCTAAAAAATGAACTTTCTCATCTCCGCTGCGATTACTTTTTTTGCCTGTGCCATCGGTGTCCCTCTGTTGTTGGGGCTCTGCCGGGTGCTGTGTCTTTACGCGATTATCCAGGAGCGCCAATGCAATGTGTATGTGCTTTTTGGTAAAGTCCTCGCCACCATTGATGAACCCGGCTTGCATTTGTTGTTATTCAAGCTCGGGCCTGCCGCCCTGATCGTGAACTGGCTCGGCCAATGTCATGTCCTCGATATGCGGCTCGATCAGGAATACCTTCGCAGCCAACCTGTGAACTCCGAGGAAGGTGCGCCCATGGGCATCGGTATCTGGCATGAAATGTATATCAGTGATCCCGTGGCTTATCTTTTCAAAAACAGTGATCCGCGCGGCTCGCTCTCCGCAAACGTGAGTAACTCCGCCGTCCGCTGTCTGAGCAACATGCCACTCAGCGCAATGATGGTAAACCGCCACTCAATGAGCGACACGGTGCGCAATGAAGTCTCACCGAAGTCCCACGAATGGGGATACAAGCTCGGCTCCATTTACATTCGCAAAGTCCACTTCCGGGACATTGGCATGATCCGTCAGATCGAGAGCAAGGTCGTGAACCGTCTCCGCCAGGTCACCTCGGCCATCAAGCAGGACGGTGCGAACCAGGTGAGCATCATCACCAGCACCGCCGAGCGCCAGGCTGCTGTGGAGTTCGCCAAGGCGGCGGCCATCCGCCCGCAGATCGTCGGTGAGGCGCTGCAGCAGATTTCGCAAGAACGCGAAGTTTCCGAGGCAATGTTTGAAATCCTCGAAACCCAGAAAGTCGTCAGCAGTGGCGCAAAACTCACCGTCCTTCCTCAAGGCGGGGAGTTGTTAGCCCAGCTCATCGCGGGGCAGCCTGGAACAAACAGCCCGCCACCGCTTTAGGTCGAACGGTTAGGATTCCTTGAGCTGCGAGAGGTTGGTTTTCAATATCTGACGGGCGCGGTAGATTCGGGTTTCCACCGCTTTTGAAGTGCAGCCCAAGGCCGATGCGATTTCCGCTTGGCTCATTCCTTCATCAATAAAAAGAGTGATGGCCTCCCGTAAATCCACGGGCAGGGCAAGGATGGCCTCAAGGATGGTCTTGATCGTTTCACCAGACACGGCGGATTTATGCGGATCGATCTGCTCGGAGCGGTTCGTTATTGGAAACCCTCCATCGTTGAAATCTGGATCATCCATCGAGACTGTGGGATGACGAATTTGCCAGCGGCGATGATTCCGTGCGAGATTCGCCGCGATCCCGAAAAGATAACTGCTGAAAACTCCATTGGGCCGGTAGCGGTCTCGTGATTGATATAACTTCACGAAGGTCTCCTGGGCCAGATCAGCCGCCACTGCCTGGCTACCTGTCATTTTATAGAGGAATGCCGCAACCCGCTCCGCCCAGCGTTCCATGATGGCATTAAGGGCGAGGTCATCGTTTCGCAGACGCTGCATCAGGCGTGCATCATGGTCCTTCGTTGGCTCATCCGCCGATGGTTCAGCGGGCATGGCAGTTCTCTGTTGCATCGCCGTGGTAACCGCCGAGGGCGGCAGGCAGGGCGGCTTTGAGAAAGCGCTCGGCCTTTTGAGGGCTGAGAACGGCCGCCGTCTGATAGAGATGTTGCAACATCGCCTGCTGACAATCCGCCTGCACTTTTGCATACTCGCGGATTGCATTTTCCAAGTCAGGATTCATTTGGCGCTGCGCTTGTGAGGCCAACCTTAATTTCTGGCGGGCATCACTGATTCGCGCGCACATCTCGATACACTTCGGGCGATAGCCAAGATGGAGTTCTTTCACTTTTGAAAATTCATCTTCGCTGAGCTGGAGATCTTTCTGCAACCATGCCAATTCCGGCAATTGATCTACCAGCAGGGCACCGCTGCGTTCCCCCATTTGATGGCTCCTCATGCCGAAAAAAGCCAGCGCGCCTGCGAGCAATGCGAGACTCAACATTAAGAGAGGCCGCTTCATCGATTCGCGAGGTGGACGAAAGGACTGATCGATTCCATATAAGAAAGCCGGAGATCGGTGGGTTTCGGAATCGTGGCCGCACCGAGGAAGAGCCCCAGTGAAACCATCGTTGCCACCCCGCAGGCCACCCCCAATGGGCGGCCCGTCCAAGCTAACAGCCGTTGCCAGACATTTCCTGTTTCTGCCTCAAATTCGATCCGTGACCAGACACCATGCTGGAAATCTCGTGGAAAAGGAAAGCTTCCCTTGGCCGAGCGCAGCATATTATCCAGTTCGTGGTCGTTCATTGTCTTGGGGAAATCAATTGCTTCAAGAGTCGATTCTGGCAAGTGAAGATTTACTTGGCGCAGTTGCCTCCGCATTCGTTGCAGACGCATTCCTTGGAACCATCGCAACAGCCGTCACAGGCGCATTTCTCAGAAGCGCAGCAGCAGCACTTGCCCATTGAGGTTGTGTTTGCAAGGGCCATCGGGGTGAATGAGGCAGCAAGTAAAAGTGCGGCACCCGTCATTTGGATCAGTTTCGTTATCATTTTTCTCGTTGTTTGATTGAATTTGCGAGGCCGCCAGCTACTCGGCCAGCTTGCCAGACATCAGGTAAAACACCGGACAACGGAAAATCCCTGAGAAAATTTTATTGAATTTTGCAGTGTCAATTGAAGTGGCAAACCTTGCGGGAAGTAGGTTGCGAGGTTAAAGCTCCGCCCACATGCTATTCCGACTTGAAAGCGACTACCAGCCCGAGGGCGACCAAGCGCAGGCGATTGCCAAGCTGACGAAATCCCTCGCTGCAGGAAATCATCACCAAACGTTGCTCGGTGTGACGGGTTCGGGGAAGACCTTCACGATGGCAAACCTGATCAGGAATCATGGCAAACCCACGCTGATCATGAGCCATAACAAAACTCTGGCAGCCCAGCTCTACTCGGAGTTTAAAAACTTTTTCCCACACAATGCCGTGGAGTATTTTGTATCTTACTTCGATTATTATCAGCCGGAAGCTTATATCCCGCGCAGTGATACTTATATCGAGAAGGATTCCTCGATCAATGATGAGATCGAGCGGTTGCGGCTTAGCACCATGGGTTCGCTCCTCACTCGCCAGGACACCATCGTGGTGGCGTCTGTATCCTGCATCTATGGCCTCGGCTCTCCACAGGACTATGAAAACATGATGGTCCCGGTATGGGTGGGCCAAAAACTCACACGCGAGGAATTTCTAAACTCATTGGTAGGCATGCTTTTCGAGCGCAATGACATCGCCTTCGGACGCGGCAAGTTCCGTGTGCGCGGAGATGTGGTGGAGGTTCATCCGGCGTATCTGGATGAAACTGCGATCCGTATTGAATTCTTTGATGATGAGGTGGAGCGGATTTCCAGTATCCATACTGTTTCGGGTCATGTGATTGATCGATTGGAGAATCATACCTTTTTCCCGGCAAAACAATTCGTCACCTCCGGTGATAAAATGAAGCGGGCCACTGTGGAGATCCGCAAGGAAGCGAGCGAACAGGTTGGAAAATTCGAGAAGGACGGCAAACTCATCGAAGCCCAGCGCCTGCGGATGCGCACGGACTATGATTTGGAAATGATGGCGGAGATGGGATTCTGCCAGGGAATCGAGAACTACTCACGCCACATCACCGGCCGCGAACCGGGCGCACGGCCCTACACTTTACTCGATTTCTTCCCGCGTGATTTCCTGCTGTTGGTCGATGAGAGTCACGCGACGATTCCTCAGGTGGGCGGGATGTATGAAGGCGATAAAAGCCGCAAAACAGTGCTTGTGGATCACGGTTTCCGCCTGCCGAGTGCCTTGGATAACCGACCGCTGCGCTTCGAGGAATTCATGCAAATGACGGGCCAGCGCGTCTATGTTTCCGCCACCCCCGGCGCTTTTGAGATCGTCAACTCTCGCCCGGAAAACAAAACCTTCATCCCGGTGAAGGCCAAGGACATGGATGGTAGGAGCATCGTGCTTTTCGATTTGAAGAAGGCCCGCGTCAAGCCGAGCGGAAATGATGAACCCATCGAAAATTTCAATCCCACCAAACGCGGCACGCCTCTAGTCGTCGAGCAAATCATTCGACCGACTGGATTGTTAGATCCCGTTCTCATCCTCCGCCCGCTCAAGGGCCAGATCGATGAAACCATCGAACTCTGCCGCCAGCGCGTGGAGCGGCAAGAGCGGGTGTTGGTCACCACTCTCACAAAGAAAACCGCGGAAGATCTCAGCGAATATCTGCAAGGCACCGGGCTGAAGGTCCGCTACCTCCACTCGGACATCGATACCGTCGAGCGAGTGGAAATTCTCCGCCAGCTTCGGGCGGGGGCGTTCGATATTTTAGTCGGCATCAATCTGCTGCGGGAAGGACTGGATCTGCCGGAAGTTTCACTGGTCTGCATTCTCGATGCGGACAAGGAAGGGTTCCTGCGAAATGAAACCTCGATGATCCAGACCGCAGGCCGCGCCGCCCGTCACATTGGCGGCGAGTGTGTGCTGTTCTGCGATAAAATCACCGACTCCATCCAAGCCCTCATCGACATCACCGCGTATCGCCGCGAGCGCCAACAAGCGCACAACGAAAAACACGGCATCACCCCCCAGAGTGTGAAACGGGCCATTCAATCGAGCCTCCACACCTACGAGAACGCCGATCAAGCCAGCACCTCAAAAGTCGCCGAGGATTCCCCGACCTACGATAAAGTGCGCATCATCGCCCAGCTTGAAACTGAGATGCGTGAAGCATCATCGCGCTTGGAATTCGAGCTCGCCGGCCACCTCCGCGATCAAATCATCGCCCTCAAAAGCGAACCCGCCACTCAGATCCGCCAGCCCGTCAAATATCCCACGGGCCGAAAAGGCGGAAAAAAAAGCTCCAAGTCCTGAGCGAATCAGCCCTCCGCCGGTGGCAGATTCTTGTGCGAGCCGTCGCACAGCGGCGGGTTTGCGGTGTGCTTGCATTGGCACCACCAAACGGTTTTTTTCTCCGCCACTTCGAATTTCACGGGCTGCAATCCGGTGCCTTTGTGCGAGCCATCGCAAAACGGAGGATGCCCCGAGCGCCCGCAGGAACACCACCAATGCACACCCGCTTCCACCTCGAGGGCCAGCGGCTTATTGTCGCAAATGATCGGTTTTTCGGCCATCAGCGGGATGTGGAAACCACTTCGCTGGGATTTGCCTCGATCAGCGGAACAATGCCCGGTGCATGCGTCTTGAGTTCGGCACGCATGGGGTTGGACTTATCCAGCTTCGGGTAGCGTTGGCTTGGCACTTCATTTAAAAAAGTGGCACCCAGCCAGCCGATGAGAACCACCGAAGAACCACTGACAAAATTACGAACGTTCATCAATTATTACGGAAATGTTTACAATTTGCGTGGGCGAGGGATGAAGGCTTCTCAAGCAAAAGGCAATCCAAAACTTCGCGCTTTTCCGCTTCTTGAGAGAAAAGGGGATTGTCCTACCGAAATGCTGCCGCTAGTTTCGCCTCAGCCGAGGCATTTCTTTGACCGTTCTCCCTCTAACAGCCAGCCACTCTCTCCGATTCCCATGGGCATTTTCAGCAAACCGCGCTTGCGCCGCATCGACCGCCGTGAAGACATGCCAGAGGGCCTCTGGGTGAAATGCCCCGAGTGCGGCGCTTTAATCCACATCCTCGAACTCAAGCAAAACCTCCAGGTTTGCCCTTCCTGCGGCCATCACTTTTTGATCGATGCACGGGAGCGCATCCAGCTCCTCGCAGACTTGGAATCCTTCGAGGAAACCGAAATGGGCCTGGTCTCCGCCAACCCCCTCGGCTTTGCGGGCTATGAGGAAAAAACCGCGAATCTGCGCGAGAAAACCGGCCTCGATGATGCCGTGGTTTGTGGTCGCCTGAGCATCCACGGCCAGCGGGCTATGATTGCGGTGATGGATTTTAAATTCTTTGCCGGATCGATGGGGTCCGTTGTCGGTGAGAAAATCACGCGGTCCGTTGAGATGGCCATCGCCGAGAAACGCGGTGTCATCATCGTCTCCGCCTCGTCTGGTGCGCGGATGCAGGAAGGCATGCTTTCATTGATGCAAATGGCCAAGACCTGCGGCGCCCTCGCCCGCCTCGTCGAAGCGAAACTTCCTTACATTTCCCTCTTCACCCACCCCACCACCGGCGGGGTGACCGCATCTTTCGCCACCATCGGCGACATCAATCTGGCCGAACCCAAGTGCATGATCGGCTTCGCTGGTCCACGGGTGGTCAAGGAGACGACCCATCAAAACCTGCCTCCCGGCTTCCAGACCGCCGAGTTCATGTTGGAGCATGGCCTCATCGATGCCATCGTCCCGCGCCCGAAAATGCGCGACAAGCTCGGCAGCCTGCTCTCCTACATGATGCCGCAGTAGAAATTTGAAATCTCAAATCTCAAATCTCAAATCTCAAATCTCAAATCTCAAGCTCCCCGCGGCTCAGCCTTCCACCGGCGGAGCGAGCACCACCACGCGGTCCACGCCGCGCTTGGTAAACTCCTCCCAGTAGCGTTTTTCCCAGGCGGAAGTGCGGGCACGGCGGTCCTCCTCGCTTAATTTTTCCCACTCCGTAAAGCCGATGGCGCGGGCCAGATCGCGGTCCGCCATCCGCACCGCAAGCTCATCCCAGAAACTCTCGTTGCGGAATTCATCGTAGCACTCGTGGTAAAACAAAAGCTCCTCCTTCTCCTGCTTCACGCGGAAGCGCTGGGTCTCCTCGTCGAATTCGATCCAATCCCCCAAGCCTGAGTGCCCCGCCTTTTCGAGGATTTTGCTCTCCAGATTCTCAAACGCCGAGACCTGATCGTTGGCGGACTCCTTCTGATTCCAAGAGGCCACGTTGGCCGCCAGGCTGACCATTTCCACCAGCGTGGCAAGTTCTTGATCTGATAAGCGCAAATGCATCCGTGCCGGGAAGAAACCACCCCCGCGCAGCTCCCGCAAGCCCGCAAGCCACCTGAATGAAGTTTCCCAAACATTCAGCATTGCTCTCCTCGCCGGATCGGCTACCTAACACCTGATGAAAATTGAAATCCTCGCGTGCCTGCCGCTCCTGCTCAGCCTCGCCTCGTGCGTCACGCCTCCCAGCCCATCGAGCGGCTCCAGTGCCACGGCATCCGCAACAAATCTGGACACCATCACATTTCCCCGCATCACCAGCAGCGGATGGCAACGCACCCAGACCAAGCCAGAGCTCGGCCTCAATGGTTTACCCTGCGTGCGATACAGGAACGCGGCAGATCGATCCACCTCGGTGGAAATCTACTTCCATGGGAAAGCCCCCCAATGGGTAAAAACCACAGAGCCGGAATTCGTCACCATCATGGGCCAGAAAGTCCAGACCTACGGCTCCGGCAATGAAGTCGTCGCCTTCGCCACCCAGCCGTTTTTACTCACAACCCCAGACGGCGCTTCGAACTACTACACCTTCGATTTCACCGGGGACAATCTCTACAAAAGCCGGAAAATCCCCGGGTTCAGTTGGTAAACCCGCAAGATTTTCCGCAACGGGAGCTATTCTTGGGGCTTTCAAAAGTGCATTCCCCGGCCTATGGTCCCGCCGCCGATGATTCGCTCCGCCCTTTTTCTGATTCTTTTTACGAGTTCATGCCTCATGGGGCAGGACGCTCCTGAAGCTGTCGCCCCGCCCGTGGTCGAGCAGCCTTCCGTCCCTGACGACGGGGTGCGTGTCTCCGTCCTTGGTTACCATGATTTTTCGGAAACCGCGCCTGAGACGGCCATGCGAATCCGCACTTCCAAGTTCCGCAAGCAAATGGAAGTGATCCGCCAGCTAGGCATCACCGTGATTTCGATGGAAGACTTCAAGGCTTGGAAAAAGGGCGAAAAGGAAATCCCGGAGAAGTCCATTCTTATCACTTTGGACGATGGTTGGAAATCCGTTTACACTGAGGCTTTTCCCATCTTCAAGGAATTCGGCTATCCCTTCACGCTCTATCTTTACAAAGACTACGTCGATGGCGGAGGCAAGGCCCTCACCACTCCGATGATCAAGGAAATGTTGGCCAACGGAGCTTCACTTGGCAGCCACTCGGTGACCCACCCTTTTCCGATCACGGTGAAGAGCTTTCGCAAAAAAGGCCCGAATGAATATGATGCCTACCTCCGCAAGGAAATGGGCGAGTCCAAGCGCTTTCTCGAATCCAAGTTCGATGTGAAAATCGCCACCTACGCCTACCCCGGCGGATTCCACACCGAGGAAATGTTCAAGATCGGCGGGGAGTTCGGCTACCTCCACCACTTCACCGTGCTTCCCGGCAAGGTCAAACGCGGGATGCTGGATATCACTTTGCCACGCTATATCATCCTTGGGAATTATGATAAAATCTTCGAATTCGCGACTAACTTCCGCGAGGGTCAAAGCACCGCCGCCATCAATGGAAGCGTTCCCGGCCTGGTGCAAACGACGGCTTACCCCGTAGCCCCGGAGCCTGGTGCCATCATCAATTCACGTCTCCCCGAAATTTCCGCAGATCTATCAAAAATCGAAAATCTCGATCCCGCTTCACTCGTCATGAAAGTGGCTGGCTTTGGCGAAGTCCCCGCCACCTTCACCCCTGAGACCAAAAAATTCGCCTGGCTCGTCAATCGCCGCCTCCGCCAGGCCACCTGCCAGGTCTCCGTCACCTGGAAAGACCTCGCCGGTAAACCTCCCGAGGTTCCGCTCCGTTGGTCCTTCCAAATCGACCGCGCCTCCGCCTACCTCCCGGATGGCGAGTAAAATCTCAAATCTCAAATCTCAAATCTCAGATTTCAAATTGCCTATGTTCTCCTCTCTATCAGACAGCCTCGATAAAACCTTCCGCAATCTCCGTGGCGTGGGCCGCATCTCGGAGAAAAACATCACTGATGCCCTCCGCGATATCCGCATTGCGTTGTTGGAAGCCGATGTGGAGTTTGGCATCGCCAAGGACTTCATTGCCAAGGTGAAGGAAAAGGCCATGGGCGAGGATGTCCTCAAATCCATCAAGCCCGGTGAGCAAATCGTTAAAATTTTCCACGATGAACTCGAAGCGCTGTTAGGCGGTGATCAAGCCCCGCTCGATCTCAATCCACCGGCCCGCATCCTCATCTGCGGGCTCAACGGTGCGGGTAAAACGACCACCTCCGCCAAGCTTGCCAACCGCCTCAAAAAAGAAGGTCGCCGCCCGCTCCTCATCGCTTGCGATCTCTATCGCCCTGCCGCCATCGACCAATTGGCCATGCTTGCCAAACAAATCGATGTCCCATGCTACACCCCGGATGCCAGCGAGACCGATGTTGTCAAAGTCGCCAAGGACGCGCTCGTCTGGGCTGAGAAACAACAAGGCACCGTCCTCATTTTCGATACCGCAGGCCGCCAGTAAATCGACGAGCGCCTCATCGCCGAACTCAAGCGCCTCCACGCCTTCGTCAATCCCAAGGAGACCCTGTTGGTCGCCGATTCCGCCACCGGCCAGCAAGCCGTTTCCGTGGCCCAGCACTTTGATAAAGCCGTCGGCATCACCGGCATCATCCTCACCAAACTCGATGGCGATGCGCGCGGCGGCGCGGCCCTCTCGATGCGTGCCGTCACCGGCAAGCCCATCAAATACGCCGGTGAAGGCGAAAAGTTGGATCAGCTTTTCGAGTTCCACCCCAGCCGCATGGCGGACCGCATCCTCGGCATGGGCGACATCGTCGGCATGGTCGAGCAGGTCGCCGGGAAAGTGAACGAAGAAGACGCCATGCGCTCGATGAAGCGCATGCAAGCCGGAAAATTCGATTTCACCGACTTCCTCGATCAGATGAAAATGATTCAAAACCTCGGCCCGCTCGAAGGGTTGTTAGGAATGATGCCCGGCTTCAGCAAAATCAAAAAACAACTCCCGGCCGGTGCCTTTGATACCAAGAAAATCAAACGCACCGAAGCCATCGTGCTTTCCATGACGCTCATCGAACGCCAGCGCCCGGAGATCATCAAAGGCTCACGCCGCCAGCGCATCGCCGCCGGTTCCGGCACCAGCCTGATGGAGGTCAATCAACTCATCAAACAATTCGGCGAGATGCGCAAGATGATGAAATCGCCCACCAAGATGGGTGCCATGATGAAGCAAATGGGTGGTGCCGGCGGCATGAAAGACATGATGAAAGGCCTCGGCGGCGGAAAATTTCCGTTCTGAAAAATGTAGCGCCGTATGAAATCAAGGAGGGGGGACTTTATGGCCACCCTCTCGCTCAATC
>JBBRIB010000051.1:0-11561 GCA_038221745.1 Verrucomicrobiales bacterium | reverse complement strand
TCCATCTGCGTTCATCTGCGGTTTAAATTTCTGATTGGCTGAACTGATCAGAATTTGAGATTTGAGATTTGAGATTTGAGATTTGAGATAGGAGATTTGAGATGGGAGATAGGAGATAGGAGATTGGGGATGAGAGATTTGAGATTTGAGATGTGAAATTTGAAATTGGAGATTGGAGATGGGAGATGGGAGAGGGGGGGTTACAAACTTTGAGTGAATTTTTACGAATTTAATCTTGGTTTATAATTTGTTTTTTCGTAAGGGACTTGCGGGGCTTTTATCACCCACTCGGCAAGCACTGTTCCTGCTCTGAAACGTTGGTGCTCCCCTCCCCCGTCCTTACGAATGTCTGAGAAACAAGCCATCTTCGCAATCTGTCCGCTGCAAGCAGCGATGCTCAGAGGATCTCTGGCGCCTGGGTCAGGTCGCTCGATTGAACAATTGGAGATCGCCTTCGAAGTCGGAGTGACGGGAGATGAAATACAAGGCGCATGGGAGAAGACGGTGGCGAGTGTGGAGGTGATGAGGATGGGATTCATGTTCGAGGGAGGCGAGGCAGTGGGGTTGATACCAGAGGTGCAGCCAGCGGCCCTGAGGGTGATGGATGGACTGGCGGGCTCATGGGATGAATGGTTAGATGAGGAAAGGGCGCTCGCCCTGCCCTTGGATGGCGGGTGCCCGTGGCGGGTGGTGTATTGTGGCCGGGAGCGGAAATTGCTTTGGACCTTCCATCATTCCTTGCTGGATGGCCGGTCGGTGATGCGGATTGTGCAGGTGTTTCTTGCACACCTTGCGGGAGTTTCCGAGATTCCGGGACTTTCTCATGGCCGATGGACGCCGCCTTGCGATGATGAGGTCGAGGCGGCTTTAAGGTATCATCGGGAGGCTTTTGCCGGGGTGGATCGGTGGCTGCCGGAGTTTCCACATTCCAGCACCAAGGCGCGGGCCGTCTGCGTGAAATCCCTGGGTGCGCCCATTTTAGGCAAGCTGCCGCAATTGGCGCGGGAACTTGATCTGACGGTGGCGACGATCGTCACCTGGGCATGGGGCCAAGCCCTAATGGCGGCTGCGGGAGCGCAGGCGGTGGTGGTGGGGCAGGTTCGCGCGGGGCCACCTTTTCCCGGGAGCGCTGGCTTTACGATGAACACGGTGCCGTTGGTTTTGAAATGTAATTTCGATCAACCCGCCACGGAGGGGCTGCGATCCCTGCGGGGTCAGCTTCTCGAGATGCGGCGGATTGAAAAAGTTTCACCAGAGGATCTCCCCGTTGACCTTTTTCAAGAGAGCGGTGGGCCATGGCCGTGCGGATTGTTGATGGTGGAGCATGGCACGATGGAGCATCAGTGTGGCAGCCATCCGGCGGTGGCATCCATCAAGCTCTACGAAAACAGCGGAGAGTCACTCATCGCGTGTGCCTATCTGCAGCCGGATCTGCGGCTGGAAATCGAAGTGGATGGCATCGCGTATGATGAAAATGCGGCGCAATTATTGCTCGATCATTGGGGGGATATTCTCCTCAGCATCGCGCATGACCCTGCCCAGCCGACCGGTGAGGTCGCGCGCCTGCCGGAGGCGATGGCAGGCGTTTTGGACGCTTGGGAAACTGGTGGTGGGGTGGTGCGTTGGGATCATCTGACAACTTGCTGGCAGGAGGCGGTGGCAAAATTTCCAGAGCAGCATGCGTTATGGATGCCAGACAAACAAATCACCTATCAGGAACTCGCGGCGCTGGCCAATGCGCTCGCGCAGAGATTGCAGGCAGCGGGTGTGACGGTGGGCACTCCGGTAGCGAATTTACTGCGTGATCGCAGGTACCTTGCATTGACTATTCTCGGGATCACCCAAGCGGGAGGGATTCATGTGCCGCTGGATCCCGCGTTACCCAGCCACCGGCAGGCAGCGATTCTAGCAGATTCAAAAGCGCTATGTATCCTCACGGACGATGGCTCCGCATGCGAGGCGCTCGGACTGCCATGGCTGCTGCTGGATGGGGAAAAATCCACTACATTTCATCAGGTGGGCGAGGAGGGTGCGGTGCTGGCCTTGCTTTATACTTCGGGCTCTACGGGTGTGCCGAAAGCGGTGATCATGCAGCATGGCGGTGTGGTTAACGAGGCGCTCGCCATCGCTGAAGTGATGCAAAACGGGCCGGGCGAGCGGCTTCTGCAATTTTCATCAGCGGGATTCGATGCATCGTTGGAAGAAATTTTCTCCACGCTCCTGAGTGGGGGGACCTTGGTGCCACGGCCTGAAGAAATCGCTACCGATCTGGGACTTTTTCACGACTTTCTTGAGAGCGCAGAGATCACCCTGCTGGATTTGACCACGTCATTTTGGGCGGCATGGGGTGCGTGGATGGTGGCGGAAGGCAAATCACTTCCCGGGAAAATTCGCTGCACCATCATCGGCGGGGAGAGGCTCTCCGAGGTGGCGCTGGGGCACTGGAAGCTGGTGACTGGAGGAGCGAGGCTCTTGAATTCTTATGGTCCTACCGAGGCCTCCATCGTTGCCACGCTGAACGACATTGATTTTTCAGAAGCCGCAAATGGAGATCCACCGATCGGCAAGCCGCTGCCCGGAATGATCGCGCGGGTGGCGGATTCCGCAGGACGCAGGCTCACACGAGGCGCTGCGGGTGAGCTCTGGCTTGGCGGCGAATGTGTGAGTTCCGGCTATTGGGGGAATGAAGAACTCACGCAGCGTTCGTTCGTCCACCGCGATGGGAAGCGGTGGTATCGCACGGGAGACCGCTGCCATTGGGATGGGCGAGGGAGATTATGCTTCGTGGGCCGGATGGATGAGCAGCTCAAGATCCGTGGCCACCGGGTGGAGCCAGCGGAAGTGATACGTTTGTTAGAATCCCACCCTGGCGTGAGTGCGGCGCATGTGGCGGGACATCAGGTGGATGGAGGCGTGGTTCTGGCAGCGTGGTTGTGCTGGAGCGAAGAACCCGCTGAGAATATTTTGGAAACCCTATCAGAATTCTTGGGATCCCGCTTAGCGGCGGCCTCCATTCCCGTGCGGTGGGCGCATGTGACTGAGTTCAATCTAACGGAGCGCGGCAAACTGGACCGCAAGGCATTGCCGCCACCCGCCCTCACACTAGCGAGTGCCGTGGACTATCAGCCAGCGGAAAACCCTACGGAAACGAGACTCATCCAGCAGTTTGGCGAGTTATTGGGTGTGGAGCGCATCGGCAGGAATGATTCATTTTTCTCACTTGGCGGGCATTCGTTGGCAGCGCTGCGGTTGTTTGCCGGTATCAGCCGTGAATGGGGCATCCGCATGCCGATGGGAACCCTGCTGGAGGCACCCTCGCCGCGTCTGTTAGCAGCGCGTATTCTTGAGCAGTTGGCAAAAAAAGATAAGTCGGAGGCCACCCGCCCGGTGCTTTTAAACATCCGTTCCGAGGGCAATTCACCGCCTTTGTTTTGTATTCACGGTGGGGATGGTGGAGTGGTGTTTTATCGGAATCTAGGGCTGAATTTTTCGGGAGATCGCCCGTTGTTAGCGATTGAAGCACCCGCGCTGGGAGCGGCGGACGAGCTGGAAGTGGGGACGGTGGAAGAGGCGGCGACAGCCTATATCAAAGTGCTGCGCGAGCATCAGCCCCATGGCCCATATCATCTCGCAGGATATTCGTTTGGCGGCTTGCTTGCTTACGAAATGTCCAGGCAACTGCGTGAGATGGGGGAGGAAATCGCATTTTGCGGGCTTTTTGACACTGTGAATCCGGCGACGGATGTTCGGGAATATGGGATCCTGGAGCGGGCGGAGATTTATTGGAATTCACAGAAGAAGGAAACCTGGTGGTCGCGGGTTTCTCAGATTTTTCAGCGTATCGGCAATGGGATCGCCACCCACGTGCGGGTGAAACAAGAGATCAGGACGGCGCGCAGGACACTCAAGAGCGAGCCGCATAGCGATGTGCGGATGCTCAAGGTGCGGGACGCGCATTGGCAGGCGATGAAGCGCTACAGGCCTGGTAAATTTGATGGAGAAGTCACTCTCTTCTGCGTAACCACAACAGATGACAAATTTGAGATTCCTGATGACTACGGCTGGACGGAATTGGTGGGCAGCTTGGAAATCGTGAAGGTGCCGGGTGAGCATTTGACGATGTTTGCCGGGCGCAATGTGGCGAAGCTGGCGAAGCAGATCAAACTCAGAATCGGCTAAAGAACGTTTCCTCGCTGACGGACCTACCAAGGCGGCAGGCCTAACAACTCGGGGAGGGCGATGCGGGGGCGGGGGGTGAGGATCTCGGGATCGCCGGAGGTGATGAGGACGGTGTGCTCGAAGTGGGCGGAGGGTTTGCGGTCTTCGGTGATGACCGTCCAGCCATCGTCGAGAATCCTAACGGATGAAACACCCGCGTTGACCATGGGCTCGATGGCGAGAGTCATGCCGGGCATGAGGGTGGCGGACTTGCCTTGGGGGCGGAAGTTCGGAACTTGGGGTTCCTCGTGGAGGCGGCGCCCGACGCCGTGGCCGACGAACTCGCGGACGATGGTAAAGCCATGAGGTTTGACGAAGGCTTCCACGGAGGCGCAGAGGTCCGAGAGCTTGCGGCCTGCCCGGGCGTGAGAGATAGCTTGATAGAGTGACTGCTCGGTGGCTGCTAGCAGGCGTTTGGTTTCGAGGGGAATATCACCCGCGGCGACGGTGGTGGCGTTGTCTCCGATGAAGCCGCTTTTGACGATCCCGACATCGATTTTCACGATATCGCCCGGCTGGATTTTACGCGGGCCGCCGATGCCGTGGACGACTTCTTCGTTGACCGAGATGCAGGTGTGACCGGGGAAGCCGCGATAGCCTAGGAAGGCGCTCTTGCAATCGTGCTGGCGCATGAGTTCGGCGGCTAACAGATCGATCTCGCGGGTGGTGCGGCCGGGCTGCACTTCTGCGGCGAGGGCCTGGAGAATGGTGGAGGCGATGGAACCTGCGGCCCGCATGAAATCAATCTCACGCGGGGTTTTGATAGGGATGCGATTTCTGCGAGACACGTGAGTAAGGGCGCGGAGGATGGACTTTCCGAGGTTCAAGCCGGATGAGGGAAGTAGGAGAGAATTTCAGCTGCGACTTCCGGTTGAGGGGCAGAAGCATCAATGTGGAGCAGCTTGGAAGCGAGGCGATAGTAATCGATGGCAGGTTGTGTCAAAGCCACAAATTCCGCATGGCGGCTGAGGAAGTTTTGTTCGCTATCGTCCGCCCTTGAGCTGGCGGGGTTTTGGCAGACGGGGCAGAGATTGGGAGCAATGAGCTGGGAGCGTTGGCCGGACCAGCGGCAATCCGGGCACTCGACGCGCCCTTGGATGCGGGCGAGGAGTTGGTCCTTGGGCACACCGAGAGAAACAGCGGCGGTGAGCGCTTGGCTGTTTTGCGTAAGCCATTGATCGAGGAAAACCGCTTGGGGAAGGCTGCGGGGAAAGCCATCCAGGACCCAGCCGGTGGCCTGGGTGGAGAGCCACTCGGCGAGGATCGGGCACATGAGATCGTCCGGGAGGTATTCGCCGCGGGCGAGGATGGGGCCGGCGAGTTTTCCGAGGGGCGTTTGGTTTTCCACCTGCTCGCGGAGGAGGGCACCGGTGCTGAGGTAGCCGAGGCCGAGCGCCGTGGCGAGCCGCCGCCCTTGAGTGCCCTTGCCGGAGGCTGGTGGGCCTAGCAGAACGACTCGAAAGGGCGTGGCAGAAGGATCAATCAATGGCTGCGATTGTAGATGACGGCAGTGATGCCGACGACGATCAGGATCGCGATCACCACCCAGAGGTAGAGGATCGCGGAGCGGGGTGCAGCACCGCTGTTCTGCGAAAGGCGGTCATAACGGCCCTTGAGTTTTCCTTTGCGGAGGAATCCGTCATAGTGCTTCTGGAGGAGTTGCGTCTCGACCTGGCGCATGACATCGAGGACGACGCCGACCATGATGAGGAGCGAAGTGCCGCCGAAGAAGTGAAGGATGAGTGAGCCCGGAGGCAGACCGACGAAGTAACCGGTGAGGACTGGCAGGATGAACAGGAGAACGAGGAACATGGCACCGGCGAAGGTGAGGCGCGTCATGGTGAAATCGAGGAAATCCGCAGTCGGCTTACCAGGGCGCACGCCGGGGATGTAGCCGCCGTTGCGTTTGAGGTCTTCCGAGATTTGGAAAGGCTGGAACATCATGGCTACCCAGAAGTAGGAGAAGAGGAAAATCCCGACGCCGCCAAGGATATAGTGCCAAGCGCCACCACCGGCGAGTTCGTCGCGAAGCGTCATGGCCCATGGTTGGCTGGCGACTGCGGGGATCATCTGAAGCATGATGGGCGGCAGCGAGAGCACAGCGGTGGCGAAGATGACGGGCATCACGCCCGCGTAGTTCACTTTCAGCGGGAGGTATTGAGTCTGGCCACCGAATTGCTTGCGGCCAACGACGCGCTTGGCGTATTGCACGGCGATGCGGCGCTGGGCCTGGGTGATGGCAATGGTGCCGGCGATCACGGCCAGGAGCAGAGCGATCATGACGACCATCATGATCGAGCGGAAGGGGCTGCCATCGCCATCGGTGACGAAAAATTTCCAGGCTTGGACCAAGGCGCCGGGAAGGGCGGAAATGATGTTGACCGTGATGATGATGGAGACGCCGTTGCCGATGCCTTTTTCGGTGATCTGATCGCCAACCCACATGAGGAGGACGGTGCCGGAGACGAGGGTGACCACTGTTAGGGCGACCCACAGGCCAGATGGATCCGGGACGAGGATACCAAATTTTTCGACCCCCGCCATGTAGGGGATGCTATCGGGAACGGTGAGGGATTTCGCGATGAAGTAACCTTGGACGAGGGCGATACCGATGGTGAGGTAGCGGGTGTATTGGGTGATTTTCTGGCGACCGCCATCTTCACGGGCGAGACGGGAGAGCTTGGGCACCACCGCTGTCATGAGCTGGACCATGATGGACGCGGAAATGTAGGGCATGATGCCGAGGGCCAGGATCCCTGCGGCTTGGAGACCACCACCCGAGAACACCGTGAGGAGGGCACCGATGCCGCCACCTGAGGCGGGGTCCTTGTTTTGCTCCGCATTGAGCCACGCATTGATGACGGTGGCATCGACACCGGGGATGGTGATGTGCACTCCCAAGCGGATGATGACGATGAGAGCAAGGGTGAAGAGAATACGGTCCCGGAGTTCCGGAATTTTCCAAGTGTTCGTGAAAGCAGAAATCATGGCGAAGGAGTAAAAGTAAGGACGCGAGGGTTACAAAGACGATGAGGAAGCGCGGGATGCGCTTCCTCATCGGAAATCGGAGATCAATGATGGGTGATCAAGCGATGGGTTCTGTGACAGAACCACCCGCTTTTTCGATCTTTTCACGAGCGGAAGCACTGGCATTTTCCACGACGAGGTGGAAAGCCTTGGTGACTTCGCCAATGCCAAGAACCTTGACCTTGTCGCAGCGACCGTTGACGAGACCTTGGCCACGGAGGGCGGCCTCATCGATGGTGGCTCCTGCATCGAACAGATCGTCGAGTTCGCCGACGTTGAAGACGCAGAATTTATAGCGGAAGTCGTAGTTGTTGAATCCGCGCTTGGGCAAGCGGCGGTGAAGAGGCATCTGGCCACCTTCGAAGCCGACACGAGTGCCGGAGCCGGAGCGGGCTTTTTGTCCCTTGTTGCCTTTGCCAGCGGTCTTGCCGTGGCCGGAGCTTTCGCCGCAACCAAGGCGCTTGACCTTGTGCTTGGAGCCGGGGTTGGGGCTGAATTGATGGAGTTCCATGGTGTTTGAAGAGTTAGAGGATTGGAAGATCAGCCGGATCAGTCGGATTTGACCGATCTGGCGGATGATTCTCAGATGGCTTTATCCCGTTTCTTTTTGCCGCGTCCGCCGAGGACCTGGTCGCGGGTGCGGAGTTGGGAAAGGGCCTTGAGGGTGGCCTTGACGACGTTGGCGTGGTTTGAAGAGCCCATCGATTTCGCAAGGATATCACGGATGCCGACGGCTTCGCAGACGGCACGGACACCGCCACCGGCGATGATTCCAGTTCCGGGGGACGCTGGCTTGAGGAGAACCTTGCCACCGCCGAATTCCGCGTAGATTTCGTGAGGGATGGTGCCATCGACGATGCTCATCGAGACGAGCACCTTGCGGGCGCCTTCGCTGGCCTTTTTGATGGCATCGGAAACTTCGTTCGCCTTGCCGTAGCCGAGGCCGACTTTACCGACTTTGTTGCCGGTGACGACGAGGGCGGAGAAGCTGAAACGACGGCCACCTTTGACGACCTTGGCGCAACGGTTGATGAAGACGACTTTTTCGGAGAGTTCGTTGCCTTCGGCATCGGTAGGAGCAGCGCGCTCTTCCCGGCGTGGGCCGCCACGGCCGCGACCACCGCCGCCGCCACCACCTTGATAGCCGCCGCCGCCTTGATAGCCGCCACCGCCGCCACCTTGGCCGCGGTTACCTTGATAGCCGCCTTGCTGGCCTGAACCGGCGACCGGACCGAGAGGTGCGGAAGCTGGGGCTGGAGTGGCTGGAGATTGATTTTCTGGAGTTGTTACCATGAGATGTGTCTGGTCGGAGCGTTAGAATTGAAGTCCGGCTTCACGCGCTGCATCAGCGAGGGCTTTGACTTTACCATGATAGAGGTGACCGCCACGGTCGAAGACCACGGCGCTGATGTTCGAACCCTTGGCACGCTCTGCGAGGAGCTGGCCGACTTTCTGCGAGCTCTCGACATTCGAGGAAGCATTTTCGAAAGACTTGTCGAGAGTGGAGGCAGAGATCAGAGTCTTGCCGACCGAATCGTCGATGATCTGGGCGTAGATGTGTTGATTCGAGTAGTGCACGGCGAGGCGTGGACGCTCGGCAGTGCCGGAGACTTTCCGGCGGATGCGGTTGTGAATTTTGCGACGGATCGCTTTGCGATTGATAGTGCTCATGGTGCCGTAATTGGTTTGAGGTGGTGGGCGACGGTTCAGGTTTATTTGCCGACGCTTTTGCCTTCTTTGCGGCGAACTTTCTCACCGACGTAGCGAACGCCTTTGCCTTTGTATGGCTCAGGTGGGTAGAACCCGCGGACCTCGGCGGCGAATTGACCGACGAGCTGTTTATCAATGCCTTCGACCTTGATTTTGGTGTTTTCCACGACGGTCACCTGGAGACCGGAAGGGATGGGGTGAAGGAGTGGATGGGAGCGACCGAGGGCAAGATCGAGATCCGAACCCTTGACGGTGGCACGAAGGCCGACGCCGATGATTTCGAGATCCTTGACGAAGCCTTGTGAGACGCCGAGGATCATGTTTTGCACCAGGCTGCGCACGGTGCCGTGAAGGGCGCGGTGCTGGCGAAGCTCGGTGGCGCGGGAGACGACAACGGTGCCGTCTTCGCTCTTGAGCGTGATGCCGTCCGGCAGGGCGAGATCGAGTTTGCCCTTGGGGCCCTCGACGACGACGGTGCGACCATCAACCTTGATGGCAACTTTTTCCGCGATGGAGATTGGTTTGAGTCCGACTCGTGACATGGTGATGTTTTCCTTTTTACGAGTTAAAGTTTACCAGACGTTGGCGAGCAGCTCGCCACCGAGGTTTTGTTTTTTGGCGGAGCCGCCGGACATGACACCCTTCGAGGTGGAGAGGATGGAAATGCCGAGGCCGGACATGACGCGCGGGACCTCATTGGCACCGACGTAGTGGCGGCGGCCAGGAGTGGAGACGCGCTTGAGATCAGTGAGGACGGAACGTCCATCAATGAACTTGGGCTTGAGCTTGAGGGAGGTACGCTCGCCAGTGACGACTTCGTAATTCCAGAGGTAGCCTTCTTCCTGAAGAATGCGGGCGATATCCGCCTTGATCTTGGAGTAAGGGGCGGAAAATTCCTCATTGCCGGCGCGGGCGGCGTTTTTGAAGCGCGTGAGGAAGTCAGAAATTGGATCGGTGAGAACTGCCATAATAGGGGATTCCTTAGTTGAGTGGGTCCGGGTGGTGATTAGTTGGCAGCGACGGCTTCAGCCTCAACTTCGTTTGCTTTTTTCATATCGCGGAAAGGCATGCCAAGCTCCATGAGGAGGGCGCGGCCTTCGGTATCATTCGGGGCGGAGGTGACGAAAATGAGGTCAAAGCCGATTTGGCGTTTGATTTGATCGATTTCGATTTCCGGGAAGATGGATTGCTCGGTGATTCCGCAGGCGTAGTTTCCACGGCCGTCGAAGGACTTGGTGGAAATTCCGCGGAAGTCACGGATGTTTGGCGCGGTGATGTTGATGAAGCGGTGGAGGAATTCCCACATGCGGACACCACGGAGGGTGACGCGGGCACCAAGGGCTTCACCCTCGCGGAGCTTGAAGTTCGCAACCGCCTTCTTGGAGAAGGTGATGGACGGGCGTTGGCCGGTGATTTTCTGGATCTCGTTGACGGCATCATCCACGGCGACCTTGCGGTCCGGAGATTTTCCCATGCATGAGGTGACCACGATTTTTTCAAGTCGTGGGATTTGATGGATGTTGGTGTAGCCGAGCTTCGCTTGGAGCGCCGGGATGACCTTGTCCGTGTAGTATTGTAGTAGTGCTGGTGTGCTCATTTTTTGCGGGTCAGCGATTTTGGTTATGGTCGCTTAAGCGCGGGCGGAAGCGAAGTGCTTCAGCCCACTTTTTTGACGTTGGAGATATGGACGGAACCATCGATGGTTTTGATACCCCCGTTTGGATCCGCTTCGGTTGCCTTGAAGGCCTTTTGGATGGGGCGGCCACCTTCGACGGTGACTTTACCCTTGGTGGCGTTCACAAGGAGCACGGTGCCGCGCTTGCCTTTGTGATTGCCTGCGATGATTTCGACTTGGTCGCCCTTTTTGACGTGGGTCTTGATACGGCTCATGAGAATGGATGGATAAATGGATGGATGGCGGGATGCCTTAGATTCAGAGGACCTCGGGGGCAAGCGAAACAATCTTCATGAACTGGCGCTCACGAAGTTCGCGGGCGACGGGGCCGAAGATCCGGGTGCCGCGCGGGTTGTTGTCTTTGTCGATGATGACGACCGCGTTCGAGTCAAAGCGAAGGATGGAACCATCCGCACGGCGGATGGGATAAGCGGTGCGAACGACGACGGCCTTGACGACGCTGCCTTTTTTGACGGCGGCGGTAGGGATCGAATCGCGAATGTGGCAGGTGATGACATCGCCGATGCGGGCGGTGCGGCTGCGCTTGCCGAGCACGCCGATCATTTTTGCGCTGCGTGCCCCGGTGTTATCGGCGACGACAACCATTGTTTCCATCTGGATCATGACTTAGAAGAATTTGAGATTTGAAATTTGAGATTTGAAGCGGGCGGAGCCCGATCAGTGGGAGAGGACTTCGGCGAGGGTCCAACGCTTGAGCTTGGAAAGCGGGCGGGTCTCGACGATTTTCACGCGGTCGCCGATATGGGCTTGGCTGGTTTCGTCGTGGACGTAGTATTTCTTTGAACGTTTGACGATTTTATTGAACTTCGGGTGGGGCACGCGGGCAACGTGCTCGACGACGATGGTTTTGTCCATTTTATCGGAAATGACGACGCCGACGCGTGTTTTACGGAGTTGGATCTGAGTGTCC
>JBBRIB010000050.1:0-11602 GCA_038221745.1 Verrucomicrobiales bacterium | reverse complement strand
GGCCGTGGTGGTGGGCATGTTTGTGCCCACGGGCGAACGGTATTCGGTGCCCCAAATGCCTCGCTCGAAAACCTCCACACAGCCTGCGAGAAGCGTGTTGGTCGCTGCCGGGAAAGTCGTCTTGGTCACCGAGATCGGCTTGAAGGACGCGATTTTGTCACGGGCATCAAAATCCAGAACCGACTGCAGAGTCGTGGTGGTGACAAAGTTCCGGAGGCTGAAAACCGTTCCCGCCGTGATCAAGTCACCCGCATTTCCCGGCGGATAGCCATTCGATGGATTGCCATCGCCGAAGATCTGTGTCGTCGATTGCTTCGGGTGGGTGATGTCATCCTCGTAGCCATCCTCCCAGTGGTCATAGTAGATCACCGTGTTGTCCGAAGCGGCGGAAAAACTTACAAAAACCGCCAAAGGATCGATGGAAACCGCATTGATTCCAAAATAGCCGGCAAGTTGATTATCTTCAGGAAACGGAACGTAGTAAACTTGAGAAGGAGCTGGACCCGCTGCGGCAATATTGATCGAGGCTAATAAAACAAGAAACGATGTGACTAATCGCGTTGTCAGGCCAATAGTAGAGGGCGTGTTCATAGAATATTTTTGTGAATTAGCGGGTCGCGAGCCGTTCCCGAGTCGTTTTTTATTAATAATGAACATCACGGCACCTTTATTATTTAGAAAAGCTTACTACTTCAAGATATTTTTTGAAACGTGATCGCGTAATTTGAAAAAATCACGGGGCAAACCGCTTGTGAAACTTTTCACAAACCACGCTTGCCCGACCCCGCCCCAATCGGCATATTCCGGTCCAGCCAGCACCGGATGGGAATTTCAGAAGCTTCCGGGGGCATCAATTAGCCATGAGCGATACACCTTCGGCGATAGCAGAACTGACACTGCCTAAAGACCTTGCAGCGGAAAAAGGCTTGGTAAACGTGCAAATTGACGGCGTTTGGCATCAATTTCCCAAAGGCACACGGATGATCGAGGCTTGCCGCATGGCAAAAATCACCGTTCCCCATTACTGTTACCACCCGAAACTTTCCTCCCCGGGGAACTGCCGGATGTGCCTGGTGCAGATGGGAATGCCGCCGCGCCCCGCCCCTGGGCAAGAGCCGCAGCGCGACGAAAATGGCTATGAAATCATCGGTTGGATCCCCCGCCCTGTGATCGCCTGTGCCAATACCATCGGCGAAAATATGGGCATCCGCACCACCGGCGAACTCGTCGAAAAGTGCCGCGAGGGCGTGATGGAGTTTCTTCTGATCAATCACCCGCTCGATTGCCCGATCTGCGACCAGGCAGGTGAATGCCGCCTCCAAGAACAATCCGTGCAGCACGGTCGCGGCGTTTCCCGCTTCATCGACATGAAGGTGAAAAAGCCGAAAAACGTCGATATCGGCCCTCGAATCCGCCTCGACGACGAACGCTGCATCATGTGCAGCCGCTGCATCCGCTTCATGGATGAGGTTGCCAGCGATCCAGTGCTCGGCTTCACCCAGCGCGGCACCCACACCACACTCACCGTCCATCCGGGTCGCCTCCTGGATTCGAATTACTCGCTCAACACCGCCGATATCTGCCCCGTCGGTGCATTGACTTCCAATGACTTCCGTTTCCAGATGCGTGTTTGGTTCCTCAAGGAAACTCCGACCATCGATGTCAATTGCGGCACCGGCACCAACATCAACGTCTGGACCCGCGGCAACAAAATCCACCGCATCACCCCGCGCCAGAACGATGAAGTGAACTCCGCGTGGATGCCGGATTCGCATCGCTTGAATTTCCACTATATCGACAGCCCAGCCCGCCTCACCGAGCCATTAAGGGGCTTGGACGTCTCTTCCAAGAGTCATTCGCCGACCACTTGGTCCGCCGCATTCGCGGAAGCCGCCACCCGCGCCAAGTCCTTCCAACCCTCGGAAATCGCCGTCATCGCCTCAGGCCGCATGACCAATGAGGAGCTTTTCCTCACCCGCGCCCTCGCCGCGGAAATCGGCACCAGCCACCTCTCACTGGTCCCCCGCTTTGCCGAGGCGGATGCGCTCCTCGTCGCTGCCGACCGAAATCCAAACACCACCGGTGCAAAACTGATTCTCGAAACCGCAGATCCCTACGCAAAACTCGACGCCATCCGAGAAGGTGTCCGCACCGGTTCCATCAAAGCGCTGCTCGTTTTCGGCGAAGATTTGATCACTGATGCCTCCTTCACCGCCGGGGATCTCGGAAAACTCGATTTTTTCCTCCACTCCAGCATCCTCGCCAATCCCAGCGCGGATCACGCCCACCTCGTTCTTCCCACTGCCGCCTCCGCCGAGAAGCGAGGATCCATGGTCAATCTCTCAGGCCGCCTCCAACGCCTCAACCGCGCAGCAGAACTTCCCGGCCAATCCCGCGACGATTGGGAAATGCTCCGCGATCTGCTGCTCGCCATCTCTGGCGGTAAAAACGATGCCTACCTGATTGAGGACATCTTCAAGGCCATCGCCGCAAACGTGCCAGCCTTCCACGGCCTCACCCTCTCGAAAATCGGCCATCAAGGCGCACAAATCGCTGAAACAGGCTACATCATCCCTCTCCTCGCCAATGAAAGGGCGCGAAAAGCGGCAGGGCTTATAAATGGGTAACTTCTAACCAATAACTTCTAACTTTCTTCCGTGGACCTCCTCATCCAGCTCGCCATCATCATCACCAAGGTCGTGATCTTCACCTTCGGGATCGTATTATCCTTGGTGCCGCTTTCCGTTTACTTCGAGCGGCGATTCTCCGCGATCATCCAAGACCGCGTAGGCCCGAACCGGGTTGGCATCCCCCTCACTCTCTTAGGATTCAAAAAAGATTTCCACTTCTTCGGACTGATCCAGCCCGTTGCAGATGGCCTTAAACTTTTCCTCAAAGAAGACTTCACGCCCGATCACGTCCGCAAAGCATTCTACTGGCTCGCCCCCGCCCTAACGGTTGTTCCGGCACTCATCACCGTCTGCGTCGTGCCCTTCGGCTCGCCGATCAGTATCTTCGGCCACACGGAAAAACTTGTGATCGCGGATATCGATATCGGCCCGCTCTTCATTTTTTCCGTCGCATCCCTCACCGTCTATGGCATCACCCTCGCCGGTTGGGCATCGAATTCCAAGTTCCCCTTCATTGGCGGCGTGCGCTCCACCGCCCAGATGATTTCTTATGAAATCGCGCTCGGCCTCTCCATCATTCCCGTTCTTCTCTACTACGGCGATCTGAATCTCAGCAAAATCGTCCAATACCAAGCAGACAACGGCTGGCTGCTCCTCCCCTTTTGGAAAAATGGCTCACTCTCTCTCCCGGATTTAAATACCGCTCTCTTTTGGATCCCTGCCTTCATTGCGTTTCTCATTTTCACCATCTCCATCTTTGCGGAAACCAACCGCATGCCCTTCGATCTTCCCGAATGTGAAACCGAGCTCGTCGGCGGTTACCACACCGAATACTCGTCCATGAAATTCGCCATGTTCTTCATGGGAGAATACGCTGCCATGGTCATCGGCTCCGCACTCATCATCACGCTTTTCCTCGGTGGCTGGTCCATCGGCTTCGGCCTCGATGCCTATGTCCAAAAGTGGGAAATTTTCGGGATCGGCATCGGCGGCTTCATCCACATGGGCTGCTTCCTCACCAAGCTCATCGCCTTCATTCTCTTCTTCATTCTCGTCCGATGGACCGTGCCGCGGTTCCGCTACGACCAATTGATGAAGCTCGGCTGGGTCGTCTTCTTTGAAGCCGCGCTCATCAATGTTTTCCTCGCCGCGCTCATCCTCGCTGCCCCTCAGCTTACCGGAGCCATCATCGCAATCGGCGCCGTCCTCCTCATCGTCCTCACCCTATCAGTCATCTGGGTCGCCAAAGTTTCAGAGGAAACTCCGAAAATACTCCGTGCCTGATCTACCATTTCAAATTTCACATCTCCAATCTCCAATCTCCAATCTCAAAATGGCCGTCGTCAAACTCCAACGCCCGAAGCTCAACTTCGGAGAAAAAATTTACTTCGGAGCACTGATCAAAGGCTTCTTCCTAACCATGAGCCATGCCTTTCGGACGCTGCGTGGAAAATCAGTGGGAGCCAAAGAACTTGCCTCCTCCGGCCTCGGTGTGACCATGCAGTTCCCCGAGCAACGATGGGACGAGCATCTCCCGGAATACTACCGCGGCGCCCCCGCCCTCGTCACCGATGAACAAGGCCGTGAACGCTGCGTCTCCTGCCAACTCTGCGAATTCATCTGCCCACCCAAGGCGATCAAAATCATCCCTGCGGAAATTCCTTCCGATGATCCATGGGCCAAGGTGGAGAAACGCCCGTTGGAATTCGAAATCGATATGATCCGCTGCATCTATTGCGGCATGTGCGAGGAAGTCTGCCCGGAGCAAGCCATCTACCTCCGCAAAGACTACCTCATCACCGGCCTCAAACGCGCCGACATGGTGCACGACAAAAAGAAACTCTACGAAATCGGCGGCACCCGGGTGGGCCTCGTCAACAAGTGGAATGAGCTGAAATGATGCTGAAAGTTATTTATTAGAGGTTGGACGGAACTCTTCCCCTGTAACAAATAACATCTAACTGCACCTATATGCCACAAGACTCCATAATTTCCTTTGATCGGGACCGCTGGTTGCGCACCTTGGAGGAAATTGCAATCGCCCTCGGGAAAGAAGGCGATCCCGTGGAAATTTGTCTGATAGGTTCGGCGGCCTGCCTCTTCGGTGGCATGGATGGAAGGACATCCATGGACCTCGATATCTGGGAACCGGCAAGTAACTATGATACCGCCGAACTCAGGAAAGCGGCAGAAAGCGCGGAGCTTTTATTCAATCCGAACTCTTTTTCGGAGCCGTCAGTTCCCTACCTCCAGATTGTCGAACCGGGCCTCGTCCAGGTCGGTGATTTTATCCCTGTGAGACTGATGCGCATGGGACGGCTTCATCTCACCAAACCACCCATCGAGAACCTCATTGCCGCAAAACTCATCCGTTGTGAGGAAAAAGATCTGGCTGACATCCGTTACCTCATCAGCCAATACGTCCCCAACCTTGAAGCAGTATCCGGCATCATCTCGACATTTCCTCAAGCCGCTCGCGAAAAGGCAACGGAGAACCTCGTTTACTTGGAGGTGTTCAAATGAAATCTGCATTTACCAGGGAACAGGAAATCAAGGCGCTCGCCATGCTCTCCTCGGATTTCGGAATCGAGCGGGCACTTATCGAGAAGCGTTGGCAGGATGTTCTTGTTGCCGTGGAGTTTGCCCGCACCGATGCGCCCACTGAACTCGCTAACACTGATCCTCACTTGTTTCGTCAAATTCGTGCTTGCGTGACCCGTTTCCTGCTCCGTGGCGGACGGGTCTTCAATACCGACAAACTTCGCCAACTCGCCGCACAATCCTCACCCTCCGATCACTGATCACTTTCCACTTCTTCCAACCATGCCCTCCTACCTCTTCTGGCTCTTCTCCACCGTCATGCTCATCGGCGGCATCGCTGTGGTCGCCTTCCGCAATCCTGTTTCAAGCGCGCTGTCCGTGGTCACTTGTTTCGTCGGGCTGGCAGGACTGTTCATTGGTCTCAGCGCCTTCTTCGTGGGTGTCATCCAGATCCTCGTTTACACCGGTGCCGTGATGGTGCTTTTCATCTTCATCGTCATGCTCCTCGATCTCAAGGATGAGGCAAAGCGCGCTAACAACCTCGCCCCCATCGCCGCAGGGCTTTCGCTGGTGATCGCCTTCGTCGTCCAGTTCATTGGCGTGCTCTCCCGCTCGCCTAACAAGATTGCTCCGGCGCTTGATCAAACCACCTTGGCCTCCGCCGCCACCGGCTACACTGGTAAAATCGCCGAGTCTCTCACCGCTGGCAAACTTCCCGATGTCCACCTCATCGGCTACACGCTTTTCACCCAATATAATCTTCCCTTGCAGATCGTCGGAGTCCTGCTGCTCGTCGCCACCATCGGCGTCGTCGTCCTCTCGAACAAAACTGCGGAATAAGACATCATGGCATCCCTCAACGACTACCTCCTCGTCTCCGGCCTCCTCTTCGCCATCGGCCTTGCAGGCGTGGTATTGCGGCGGAACATCATCATCGTCTTCATGTGCCTTGAGCTGATGCTCAGCGCGGCCAATCTCACCCTCGTCGCGTTCTCCCGCTTCAACGTGACCCCTAACGGCCTGCCAGACTACAACGGCCAGATGCTCGTCTTCTTCGTCATCACCGTGGCCGCTGCGGAAGTGGCCGTCGGACTCGCCATCATCGTCGCCCTCTACCGGGCAAGACAGACGATCCACACGGATGAACTCACTTCATTAAAGGGATAAGAATCTCCACTTCACTCCACCTCGCCTATGACTCTCCCTTGGATCCTCCTCTTCCTCCCGCTCGCCGTTGCGGTGCTCAATCAGCTTGTTCTGAAAAAAACCGGCCTCGTCCCGCTGATCTCGACAGCATCGGCCGTCGCCACTTTTGTCATCGCCCTCTCGCTGCTCAAGACGACCGGCACTTTCGCCGTCCCATGGGCTACCATCGGTGATTTCTCCATCGAGATCGGCATCAAGCTCGATCAACTTTCCACCGGCATGATGATCGTCGTCACCGGCATCGGCATGTTGGTTCACATTTTCTCGCTCGCCTACATGAAGGAAGACGATGCAAAAGCCCGCTACTTCACCGGATTGTCGCTTTTCATGTTCTCGATGACCGGAATTGTGTTGGCGGACAATCTCATCATGACCTTCATCTTCTGGGAACTCGTCGGACTCAGCTCCTACCTGCTCATCGGCCATTGGTATCAGAAAGAATCCGCCGCAGATGCGGCAAAGAAAGCCTTCCTCGCGAACCGCGTGGGCGACTTCGGGTTCATGATCGGCATCCTCTTGCTCTGGGGCATGACTGGCGCGCTTTCCTTCGATGGCATGGCTGAAGGCATCAAATCCTTCCAAACCGCAAACCCCGTCATCTTCGCCGCCACCCTCTCCACTGCCATGCTCTGCGTTTTCTGCGGAGCGGTGGGAAAATCCGCCCAACTTCCTCTCCATGTCTGGCTGCCGGATGCCATGGAAGGCCCCACCCCGGTTTCCGCCCTCATCCACGCCGCCACCATGGTGGCCGCCGGGGTTTACATGCTCTTCCGCGTGAATCTCTCGCTCGCCCTTCCACCCGAGGTGGTGGAAACCTTGCTCTCCAGCCACGTCATCGCCTGGGTGGGCGGCATCACCTCGCTGGCCGCCGCACTGATGGCCACCCAGCAGGACGACATCAAAAAAATCCTCGCCTACTCCACCCTCTCCCAACTCGGCTACATGGTCATGGCCGTGGGCCTCGTCGCCGGTGAGGCAGGCATGTTCCACCTTTTCACCCACGCCTGGTTCAAGGCCCTGCTTTTCCTCGGCTCCGGCGCGGTCATCTACGCCTGCCACCACGAGCAGAACATCTGGAAAATGGGTGGCCTCCTCAAGAAGATGCCCGTCACCGGCATCACCTTCGCCATCGGCACCGCGGCCCTGATGGCCGTCCCCTACATCACCTCCGGTTTCTGGTCCAAGGAGGAAATCCTTGCCGCCGCCTTCCATGGCAATAAAGCACTCTTCTGCATCGCCCTCTTCGTCGCCTTCCTAACCACCTTCTACATGGCCCGCCTGTTCATCGTCGCCTTCCTCGGAAAACCACGCGACCACGGTGCCGATCACGCCCACGAAGTCGGCCCGCTGATGTCCCTGCCCCTGGTCCTGCTTGCCGTGATGGCGATCATCTCCGGCTTTGCATTCACCAGCGGCCCGCTCAACGCCTTCCGCCCCATCCGCGAGGGCCACGTCGAAGGCCACGCGATCATTCTCGGTGCCTCCATCGCCTCACTCATCCTCGGACTCATCGCCGGATTTGTTCTCTACAAAGGCAAGGACAAGGATCCCGTTTCCATTCCGCTCTTCAAAAACCTCTTCTATGTGGATGGCTTCTATGACAACTTCCTCGTCCGCTATTTCCAAGATGCCTTCGCCGCCATCATCGCCTTCTTCGATGAACTCGTCATCAACGGCCTCATCGTCGGCGGCTTCAGCCGCGCCGCCGAAAGCACTGGCAACATCTTCCGCAAAGTCCAATCCTGCAGCTTGCAATGTTACGCCTACGCCTTCTGTCTATGAGTCATCCTCGTCATCTACTTCACCGCGTTTTAATAAAATCATGCTCGCTCTCGTCGTCTTTCTCCCGATCCTCGCCTTCATCGCGATTCTTCTTGGTGCGCCCGCCCGGCTCACGGCCGTCGCGGCATCCGCCTTTAATCTGGCGCTGGGTCTTTATGCCACGTTTTCCTGGAAAGCGGGCTTCTGGGCGTTCTCTGTTCCGGTGTTGGAGAAACCCGCTCTGAACCTATCCTTCGGCTTCATCGATGGCATGAGCGTGATCATGATGCTGCTTTCCGTCATCGTCACCCTTGCCGCAGTGCTCTCGGGAAAAGCCCCCGAAGGCCGCGAGAAACTCTATTACGGCTCCTCACTCCTCATCTCCGGCGGCGCACTCGGTGCGTTCGCCGCCACTGATCTGTTTTTCTTCTTCGCCTTCCACGAGCTCGCCCTCATCCCCACCTTCCTGATGATCGGCATCCTCGGCCGGGGTGACCGCCGCCAGGCTGCATGGCGCATCACCATTTACCTCGGCCTCGGTTCCGTCGTCCTTCTCGCTGGCCTCGTCTGGCTCGCCAACCTGACCGGCACCTTCGATATCGTGAAAATGATCGACGCGAAATCCAGTATCGATCCCGCCTCACAAACGGCCATCGCCGCCTTGCTCATTGTCGGCTTCGGCACCCTCGTTTCGCTTTTCCCGTTCCACTCGTGGGCCGCGCCCGCCTATGCCAGCGCCCCCGCACCCGTCGCGATGTTACATGCCGGGGTTTTGAAAAAATTCGGCCTCTACGGGATTCTCCGCCTTGCCATCCCGCTGGTGCCTGAAGGCCTGCAATTCTGGCTCACTCCCCTGCTCGTCCTTCTATTGGGAAACATCCTCTGGGTGGGCCTCGTCACCATTTCCCAGAAACGCCTTGATACCTTGCTCGGAAATTCCTCCGTCATGCACATGGGCTACATCTTCCTCGCCATTGCCGCGCTCATCGCGGTTCCCACCAATACCCTCGCCCTGCCTGCTGCCGTCATCCTGATGTTTGCCCACGGCATCTCCATCGCTCTGCTCTTCGGCCTGGCAGATCGTATCGAACGCAGCGCCGGCACCCTCGATCTATCCGATCTCGGCGGCCTTGCCAAATCCGCCCCCGGCCTCGCTTTCATCTTCGGCATCGCCGCCATGGCCTCCATCGGCCTGCCCGGACTAGCGAATTTCACGGGCGAGGTTCTCGTCTTCCTCGCCGCCTTCAAAGACTACAACGCCGCCGCCGGACTCGGCCCGGTGCAGATCGCGTGCATCCTCTCGATCTGGGGCGTGGTGATTTCCGCCGTGTACATGCTCCGCGCTTACCGGAACATCTTCCAAGGCCCATCCGTGAAATCCACCGTCACCGCTGTGGACATCAGCCTCACCCAGCGCATCCCGGCGATCCTGCTGATCATCGCGCTTTTCGCAGTCGGCCTTTTTCCGAACCTTTTACTTAGTTTGCTGAAAAAATAGATCACTAACTCTAAAGCAAACAATTCTAAAAGTATGAATCCTGGACCTACAGACGTCTTCCTCAGTGAGGAAGATCTAGATCTGCAAAACCTCGGTGATGAGGAACTCAGCGCCGTCTATCAGGCGTGGCTCATCGCCGCTGCTGCCACGGATGAGGATGACCGCCACACCTACAGTCATGGCGTTTTCCTTGCGGAGCCTGGCTACGGCCACCTCGTTCCCGAATACACCCACCTTACAACCCTTGGCTTTTCCGCTAAGAAATTCTAGTTCAGAATTTAAATTTTCCCTACCATGCCCGCCTATTACCTCGAAGCCCTCACCGTCACTCTCGGCATCCTCCTGCTGATGGCAGAAACGTTTTGCTCAACCAAAAGCAAAGCATGGGTCGGCCTTTTCGCTGCCGGTGGACTCACGGCCATCCTCGCGTTGCTCTTCATCTCCATCGGCCCCGATGCCAAGCCGGATGCTCCATGGGCCAAGTGGCCATTGTGGAACTTTTATCAATTCGATAATCTCGCGAAATTCTATAAAGGCTTCGCTCTCGTTTGCACCATTCTCGTCCTCCTCATGGCTGTGGATTTCCGTAAAATCCTCGCCCGTTTCACCGAACATCCGAACTCGGAAGCCGGCACCGGAGAATTTTACGCCCTGCCCGTTTTCGCCTGTGCCGGGATGATGTGGCTCGCTTCCGCCAAAGACCTTGCAGGTGCCTTCGTCGCCCTCGAACTCGTCACCATCACCTTTTACATCCTCGTCGCCTACATGCGGCGCAACGTCGGCTCGCTCGAGGCCGGTGTGAAATACCTCATCCTCGGCGCACTCAGCACCGGCTTCCTCGTCTATGGAATCGCCTGGGTTTACGGCACCACCGGAACCATGAGTCTGGAGAAACTCGGCCAGCTCGGGACCGTATCAAGTCCCACCGGCCTGCTCTTCGGCATCGCACTCGTGCTCGTGGGCCTCGGTTTCAAAATGGGGGCCTTCCCCATGCAGGTTTGGATTCCCGATGTCTATCAAGGTGCCCCTACTCCGGTGACCGCCTTTCTATCGGTCGGCTCCAAGGCGGCGGGATTCATCCTCACCATCCGTTTCCTCGAGCCCTTTCTTTCAAATGAAATCACCCGTGGCCCGGTCCTCACCATCCTTCTTATCCTCGCTTGTGCCACCCTGGTGTTCGGAAATCTGGCCGCCATCCCGCAAACGAACTTCAAGCGCCTGCTCGCTTACTCCTCCATCGCCCATGCCGGATTTCTCCTGCTTGCCCTCGCCGCCGGCAAAGGCGCCTCCGCAGACCTCAGCTCCGCCAAAGTCGTCTCCTTCTACCTTGGCACCTATCTGCTCATGACTCTCGGCGTCTTCTTCATCCTCGCCCAAGTCCGCCAGCAGCGCGATGGCGAGATGATCAGCGATTTCAGTGGTCTTGGGAAAACCAATCCCCAGCTCGCGCTCGCCCTCACCGTCCTTCTCGCGGCTCTCGCCGGTGTGCCGCTGACCGCAGGGTTCTGGGGCAAGTTCTTTGTCTTCTCACTCGCCGTCGATGCCAAGCTATGGGTCGCCATCGGCATCGCTTTTATCTCTGCCGCCGCGGGATTCTACTACTACTTCAAAGTCATCCGCGCCATGTGGTGGTCCCACACCGGCAGCGAATCCCCCATCACTTTACCTGCGATCAGCAAATTCTGCATTGCTGCGCTCACTCTCGCCGTGCTCGTCATCGGCATCTGGCCGCAGCCGATTTGGGGCCTCCTCAAATAATGCTTTCCAACCAAACCCGACAATGCCGCTCCACCGCACTCCTCTCACGTTGCTGGCGATCTCCGCCACATTTTCGCTGTCCCTTGGTTCCTGCTCACTCAAGAACACCACCACCGGTATCGAGCACACGCCGTTCCTTGCCAGTACGGGTGTCGCCGGTGGCTCCCACCTCGCCCGCCTTCCGTTCCAACACTCATGGCGGGATCCG
>JBBRIB010000049.1:0-11747 GCA_038221745.1 Verrucomicrobiales bacterium | reverse complement strand
CTTTGCTTGGCGTAGGGTTTGCGCCAATACCTCAGAGATACAAGGGAGGGTTTGGAATAGAGGGCGGGGTCGATGCCGATATCCTTGGCAAGGGCGGGTAAGGCGGCGGAGGCACCGTATTCCTTCGAAGGGAGGACTTTGAAGGGGGCGGGGTGGTCTTTGGGCTGAACGTTTTCACGCAGGGCGGACCCGGACGTTGAGAAGGGTGGTGAGCGGGCTGCGACGGTCACAGACACGAAGCTTCAGCGCACTTCATTGGCGGAGGAGGTTCCAGGCGGTGACGAGGGCTTTGAGGCCGGCCATCTCGATGGAGGGATCCACGCCAGCGCCCCAGAGCAGGCGGCCGTCGTCGGCTTGCAGCTGGACGTAGGCGGCGGCATTTGCATCCGAGCCACCGCGCACGGCGTGCGATCGGTAGTCCGTGACCTTGAAGTTCTTGAGACCCGCCCCTTCAAGCGCGTGGACGAAGGCGTTGATCGGGCCATTGCCATTGCCTTGGATGGCTTTGTTTTCCCCGTGAATCAGGATGCTGGCCTTGCATTGGACAAGGCCGCGCTCAGCGGTGTGGTGGATGAGTTCGTATTCAATCACATCCAACGGATCGGCAAGGTTGACGAATTCTTCAAAGAAAGCCTCGCGAATTTCATCGGCGGATAGTTCACGGCCGTGCTGGTCTGCGAGATCATAGACGCGCTTGCCGACTTGCGGGTGCATGGTCTTGGGTAGATCAAATCCATGTTCACGATCCAACACATAGGCCACGCCACCTTTCCCGGATTGGGAGTTGATGCGGATAATCGCTTCGTAGGAACGGCCGATGTCTTGGGGATCGATGGTGAGGTAAGGCACTCCCCATGGAATATGAGGATCGGAAGCGGCTTCTTTTTCACGGCGGTCCAGGCCTTTTTTGATGGCATCCTGGTGGGAGCCGGAAAATGCGGTGAAGACAAGCTCGCCGGCGTAGGGCTGGCGCTCGGAAACGGTGAGACGGGTGACGCGTTCATAGACATTGCGGATGGACTGGAGGTCTGAAAAATCCAGGCCGGTGGCGATGCCATGGCTATTGAGATTGAGGGCGACGGTAACGATATCGAGATTTCCGGTGCGTTCGCCGTTGCCAAAGAGGGTGCCTTCCACGCGATCGGCGCCTGCCATCAAGCCGAGCTCGGTGGCGGCCACGCCGGTGCCGCGGTCGTTGTGGGTGTGTAGGGAAACGAGGAGCGAGTCGCGCTTTTCCAAGTTCCGGCACATCCATTCGATCATATCGGCGTGGATGTTTGGCGTGGTCCACTGGACGGTGTCCGGCAGATTGATGATCATTTTGCGCTCCGGCGTGGGCTGCCAGACAGCGATGACGCTGTTGCAGCAGTCCAAAGCGAAATCGAGTTCGGTATCGGAAAACGATTCGGGAGAATATTGTAAAATTACTTCGGTGTGCGGAAGAGTGGGCACGAGGCTTTTAACCAGCGTGGCGCCATCGATGGCGATTTGTCGGATCGATTCACGCGAGGCATCGCCAAAAGTGACGCGGCGCTGGAGCGGCGAGGTGGAATTATAGATATGGACGATGGCGCGCTTTGCCCCGGCGATGGCCTCGAAGGTGCGGCGGATCAGCGGCTCACGCGTCTGGACGAGGACTTGGATGGTCACGTCTTCCGGGATGCGATTTTCATCAATGAGGCGGCGCAGGAAATTGAACTCGGTATCCGCAGCGGACGGGAAGCCGACTTCGATTTGTTTGAAGCCCACGCGCACCAACAGATCGAAGAACTCGATTTTCTCCTCAATGGACATCGGCTGGGGCAGCGCTTGATTGCCATCGCGGAGATCCACCGAGCACCATTGCGGGGTGTGGGTGAGCATCTGACCAGGCCAAGTGCGATCAGGCAGGGAAACCGCCGGAAAGGGCCGGTATTTCGTGAGCGATGAGGGATGCATTTTTCAAAAAGGAAATTTCTGGGATAAAAATAGGCGCACCTCAAGATGGGCGGGCCAGGGAACGAAAGTGAAGCAAAGAAAAAAGTTAACGGGCGGCCAACTCCAGAAGGGGGAGGTGCAGGAAATGGGTGCCGTTGGGAATGCTCACGCGGGAAAGGTAAAAAAACTTGGGGCGTGAGGTCAATCGCGAAAACGACGATTCACCGCCGAGATGCCAGGTGAAGACGAATTGACGGCTCTCGATCCATTTCCTGCCACAGCCGCCTTACTCTACCCATCGGAGGAAGTGCGTCGTCCCTTGCCACTGGAATAGGGCGGATCGGTCACACCCACCCCGTCAACGCCCGCCCTTCGATAACCAAACTTCGATGCGGCCGCATCAAAGATTGGTAATCGATTTACGGCAATTTTAAGGAGTCAGATTGATACTTGTCCCTTGCGCCTGGATGACTTTACCAAACTCTGATGCGGGCGCATCAGAGTTTGGTAATATGGTGCGTAAGAATTCTTCCTGTTCTTCATTCGGTATCTTGCCGGTAAAACTTCTTTGGGCGCAGTTTTTGAGGAGACCTATCCTTGATGATCAGGAGACCTATCCTTGATGTAGGTGACCTATCCTTCATGTGGGTAGCCTTGGATTCACCGCACCACGCCGCGCTGGGATTTCTCGATGAAGGCGATCAAATGGGCGACCTGCGGGGTGTCTGCGGCATGGGTGGCTTTCAGGGAGCTGAGGGAGGTTGCGAGATTCGTGTCCTTTTTGAGGAAGAGTTTTTTGTAAGCGGTTTTCAGGTGCCTGATATCATCCTCGGAAAAGCCACGACGCTGGAGACCTATCAGATTCAGGCCGCGGGTGCTGGCGGGATGCCCATCCACGATCATGAAGGGCGGCACATCCTGGACGATTTTCGAAAACCCACCGATGATCGAGTGCATGCCGATCCGGCAAAATTGGTGGGCGGCGGCAAAGCCTGAAATGATCGCATGGTCCTCGACGATGATGTGCCCGGCGAGGCCTACGGAATTTGAGAGGATGATGTGATCACCGAGTTGGCAATCGTGGGCGACGTGCGCGTAGCAGAGCAGCAAATTGTGCGAGCCGATGCGCGTGGGCACCTCGCCATGGGTGCTGCGGTGGACGGTGGTGTTTTCCCGGAACACGTTGTGATCGCCCACCTCAAGGAAAGTCGGCTCGCCCAGGTATTTCAAATCCTGGGATTTCCCCCCGATCATGGAGAACGGGAAAAACTCGTTGGCGCGACCAATTTTCGAATGCCCTTCCAGGACGACGTGCGGGTGCAGCACACAATCATCGCCCAGCTCGACGTTCGCGCCGATGACGCAAAACGGCCCGACTCTCACATTGTTGCCGAGCTTTGCCATGGGTGAAACGACTGCGGATGGATGGATCACCCCGCGACTTTCGGCGGGAGAGTGGGCAGATGACGAGATTTTTTTCACAATCGGGTTTGGTGGGCCTCTTTCGCGGTGGGGCGCACGGGCCACAGCAGCGCCGCCCAACCCACGGCTGCCACCCCTAAGACACACCAAGGGACGAGCCATCCAAAGCGGGTGTAAAAAGTCAGGCGCGTTTGCCGCCTCATGCTGCCGATGAGCGGGCCTTGCTTTAGGGATTCGAGCCTCGCCTGCACCGTTCCACTCGGTGAGATGATTTGGGATACCCCCGAAGTGCCACAAACAAACATCCACCGGCCGTTTTCGCAGGCACGGATTCGGAACAACTCGGCATGCTGCCTTTGTTGGCGGGCCGTCCACGTGGCCGCATCCATCATCGGCACTATAAACAGCTCCGCCCCTGCGGCCGTCATCTTCCGAACGATGCCTTCGTAGTCGCAGTCGAAACAAATCGGCGTGCCGACTTTCCCGTGCTTCGTCTGCACGGGAAGTGCCGTGGTCCCGGCAATGCCATCGTCAAACAAGTGGACCGTATGCACCTTGGTGTGCTCGCCTAGGACACTTTCCGGATCAAGAGTCAGAGCGATATTCCGCCACTCATTTCCTGCGGCTGGCCTTGATTGAGTGCCAAGCGTGAGCGTGATTTTTCGGTCTTGGCAGAGTTTTCGCACCAAAGCCCAATCCCGTTGATTCGCCCTCAGATCATAGGGAATGGCATACTCCGGCCACACCACATACTCAACGTCTGAGGGAAACTCAGCGGTGCCTTTAAGGTATTCGGTGAGAGAAACATTTTCTAACTGGAGGCCTCCCACCTTCACGGCAAGTGGATCATTCGCGATGAACGGTGCATCCACAGGTCGAAAAGCGAACGGCATTAAAACCATTACTCCTGTAAAAAGAGCCGTCCGACTTTTCAACATCATCAATGCAACGGCCAACACTCCTAAAACACTCACTCCATAGACGCCGATCCACGGTAAGAGATGATTCGGCCCAAGCGCCAAACCCACCGTCATCCACGGAAACTTCAGGGGAAACAGCTCCGCCCTGATGAATTCCCATCCACCCCAGTTGATTGCGGTGAAAACCGCAAGCTTCCACCCAAGTATTCCCCGCAGCGCGGCACGGCTTTGCATCTCTGCAAACAGTGCGGTGAAAACTGCCAGCACGGCCCATAGCACCACTGTCATCCCGCCAAACAGGTGATATAGCCAGGAAAGACTCATCCCATAGGCCGTCATCCCGTGAAGAAACCCAAGAGTCCGCGCCCGGGTTCCATGTTCACCCTGCAAGCAAACTAACAGGCCACCGAAGCCGAAGAAAACCAACCACCCCCACCCCAGCGGCGGATAGGCCAAGGCATAGACCGCCCCCGAGGTGATTGCCAGAGCCATCCGAGCAGGAAACGAAGTGATGTTTAGCATGGGGTTTCTAGATTCGCTCCCTTAGGAATTGAGTCCTACCAGACTCTTCTAACACCTCGTGAAAGCAAGATCAAACTTCGACCCGGAAACAAACCCCGAGCGGGCCGAATCGCAAAACCATGCTCAGTGAAAAAGCATGAACCCAGAGAGAATTATTGTTAAAAAGCCGCAATGTTAAAGAGCGGCTTTTTGTTTTAACCCCAGGCGATCCACAGACCAGGCTTCTTCAGCGAATCAGAAGGTCCTTGGGTCTTGGCGGGATGGAGCTGGCAGCGAGTTCCCACCATTGGATGGCTTGGGCAGGAGGCAGCCAGGGTTTCCCCTTGGGGAGCTTTTTCACCGCACGCCAACATCCGTTCCTCCACTCGGAGCCGTGGGTGGCTATCACCCATTTTTCATACTCAATGAGCCAACGGATCATTGGCTGGAAGGCGGCCCATCGTTCCGGGGCGGAACCCGAGGTGCCATGCTGGCGACCTGGGATGGGCGGAGCTGCCCCGTGCCAAAGATCGATGCGGCCCAAGTCGCGTGAAAAGATGCAGCCGTTTTCAAGGGCCGCCGGAGTCCATGAAGCGACGGCACCGTGGAGCTCGATCAGACCGTTTTCCCACGGCATGGAATAGCAACTCGTCCCGGTCAGCCCCGGCGAAAGTGAGCGGCTCAGACCGAAATTCACCAGCGAGTTTCCGCTCGGGTGGCGCACATCATGGCCCCAGAAAACCATTTGTTGGGCGAGGCCACGGGCAGCGTCGTTCAGGCAAACAGGAGTCACTTCGGCGGTCACAGTCACGCGCGGAAACTAGCAATACGCAAAACATTTGCAACAATGAATAATGTTTTTTGTAAGGAATGTGTGATTAGTTTTTTCCTAAATGCCCACGCCCGGCCTCATGCTTTCTCCCAAGGGCCGGTGATCGCGAGGGTCAAGCCCTGCGCCATGATGTTGAGGAAAAACCACTTTCCATCCGGCGAGAAGCAACCGCCTGCGAATTCTCCATCGTTCCGGTTGCGGGCAAAGGTGGAAATTTTCCCTTCCGGCGTGACACAGCGGACGTGGGCTGCGGGCGAAAAACTGGCGTCGATCAGATCCTCGCAAATGACAATCCCTCCCCATGGGGCAGGACAAAGGTTATCTCCGTTGGTCAGTAGATCGCTCTTTTCGGGTTGAAGGAATAGTTCGAGTTCGTCGCTTCCCCCGCTTGCTGCAGGGTCGACCCGGAAGATCTGACCGCGTCGCGAAGGTCCGCCATCGGTGCAGCAGATGAACAATGAATTCCCTACCAGGTGGATGCCCTCGCCACGGGAGAAACGGGCGGCACCGGCCCGATGGCCGCGGATCCGCAGGTCGTCGAGAGGGGCTTCCACTTCATCCAGATCGATCCACTCCACACGGATTTTTTCGGATTCCACAGGCCACTTGGAGGCTGGGTCGTAGTTCCGGAGATCGGCGGAGGGCTTACCTGAAATCGCGAGCGCTTGTAGCTTTCCACGCGTGAAGTCACTTTTGGTTTCGGGAATGAAGCGGTAGAGCAGACCGTCGGAGCGGTCCTCGGTGAGGTAGAGAATGCCGGTCTGCGGATCGAGGGCCACCGCTTCGTGCCGAAACCGCCCCAACGCCTTGATTGGAATCGGTTTTTGAAGGCCGCCGCTGGTGGTTGCTTTCACTTCGAAACACCATCCATGAAGTTTTCCCCGGTCGCTGCTCATATCGCCTGGCTCTTCGCAGGTGATCCAAGATCCCCAGGGCATGGCACCGCCGGCACAATTGCGGTCCGTGCCAATCAGGCTGAGAAACTGCGAGAGGGCCGTGCCGGTGGAAGGATCGAACACGATGTTCGTGGTGCCGCCGAGGTGCGGCTGCCGTCCTCCGGTGCCGCCGTCGAAGGACATTCCGGGATCGAAGTCCTCAGGAAGCCGGGAGTTGTCGGCGAAGGGGCCGATAGCTTCCGAAGTCAGGCACAACTCATGATTGCAGACGAGCACGATCTTGCCGTCTGCGGCCGGAAACGCGGCCATCCCATCCGGCAGGCCCGGGGTCTTGAAGCCGTCCGTCATCGGCTCGCCCTGGCGTGCGAGGATCCGGTAGGTGAATCCCTCTGGTAGATCGATGATGCCCGCTGCGTCCCTGAGAAGCGGCCCGAAGGGTGCGATGAGCAGGGAGGTGGTTTCGGCGGCGGCATACCGTTGCAGGCCGAGGAAGGCCAGGCCGGTGGTGGCGATGAAGGATCGTCGGGTAGTCATGGATTGGAGATTGGGAATTGCGGATGTTCGGAATTGCGGGTCGGGCTCGGCTCGGTGGCGATTTTCTTAATCAACTCATAGGAGTTGTCGCACAGAACCTTATCCGCTCGCTGTCAAAAAGCCCGGCTTTTGAATTTGGGCCAAATCTCTTCTCAGCACCCGCGCTCACTACTCACCCGTCACGCGGATTCTTACAAATCTAGGCGTCGCGGCGAGGGGCTGGCTATCACGGTAAGTCACGCGCCCCCAGCTGGCCTCGAGAATCTGGGTTTGGTGCAGCTCGCCCCCGAGCGTCCATCCATTCAACGCAAGGCCGGTTTGCCATTCCACCGCGTATTCGAGTTCGGCGCGGATGGGATTACGCTGGCGGAAAAAGGTGATGCCCGCGTAGTTTTGGCCTGCGTGGACCACGGCCACTGAGGCCAATCCGCAAAATTACCTGCCTGAAGGTAACCGGCCTCGCTTGCAGCTCACCATTGCAAGCAGCGGTGGGATTTATGATGGAAAACGAGTGGTGGCTCCAGATGCTGCTAATTCGTTTTCCTTGCTCACGATTGAGGATACAGGGAAACTTTCTGGCTTCGCCGCCGGAACCCCTGAGGCGTTTATGTTCAATTCAAGCGGAGGCCGCTGGAACGGCGCACTCACGGGTGCTGATGTGCATCTCGAGCTTGTTTTTCAGCCCTGCTAGGGGCCTTTGGCGCTCTCGCTCTGCTGCGTCGCAAGCGCTGATCCTGCTGAGATCCTCGTAATCTTCCAAGCCGCCGCCCCGCTTCGGGACGGCGGTTTTTTTCTCGGGCTTGGAAATAAGCTTTATGTGACCAATTATTTAAATCTTCGCTCACCCAGCATCGCTTGAATCTTGCTCCCAAGCGCCTACCATCCACTCATGCCCGCTCCAGATCTATCTCACCCTTCGCCCGGCTGGCGGTGGGACTATTCCTATGCCCGGCTGCCCGAAATTTTTTTCACCCACAGCCACCCGGTGCCTGTGCGCGGCCCCCAGCTCGTGGTGCTCAATCGCCCGCTGGCCGTTTCCTTGGGGCTCGATCCAGAGCTGCTGGAGAACGCCGCAATCTTTGTTGGTAATGAGATTCCCCAAGGCTCCGAGCCACTCGCCCAAGCCTATGTCGGCCACCAGTTCGGAAATTTCACGAACCTCGGCGATGGCCGGGCCATTTTGTTAGGTGAACATCTCGCGCCCGATGGCAAGCGCTTTGATATCCAGCTCAAGGGCTCCGGCAGAACAGCCTATTCACGCGGCGGCGATGGCCGCGCGGCACTCGGGCCAATGCTGCGCGAATACATTATCAGCGAGGCCATGCACGCGCTGGGCATCCCCACCACCCGCAGCCTCGCCGTGGCCACCACCGGCGAGGATGTGCCACGCATGGAAATGTTAGACGGTGCGGTGCTCACCCGCGTGGCCGCCAGCCACATCCGCGTGGGCACTTTCCAATACGCCGCCGCTCTCCAAGATCCAGCCGCACTTCAGGCTCTCGCAGACTATACATTAGAGCGGCATTTCCCCGAGCTGATCGATAAGGAGTCCCGCTATTTAAGTTTTTTCGAAGCCATCATGGAGCGCCAAGCCGCTCTGATCGCCCAGTGGCTTCATGTCGGCTTCATCCATGGCGTGATGAACACGGATAATATGGCCCTCTCAGGCGAAACCATCGACTACGGCCCCTGCGCCTTCATGAACGACTACGATCCAGATACTGTTTTCAGCTCCATCGACCGTCACGGTCGCTACGCCTACGGCAATCAAGCGGCCATCGCCCGTTGGAACTTGGCCCGTCTCGCAGAGACTTTGCTGCCGTTGTTAGATTCTGATCGAAAAGTGGCCGTCGATCTCGCCAACGAAGCGTTAGGAAAATTTGACACTCGTTTCCAAGGCCATTGGCTGCGAGGCATGCGGGCCAAACTCGGAATCCACAACGCCGAAGATGAGGATACCGCGCTGGTGCAACAATTGCTCGAATGGATGAATGCGAACCACCAGGATTTCACCAATACCTTCCGCGCACTCAGTACAGAAGATGGCATCCGTGAGCCAGCCTTCATCGATGCCGGTTTCATGCAATGGCACGCCGCTTGGGGTGCCCGCCTTGCCCGCCAACCGATTTCACCCGTAGAAACCGCTGCCCACATGCGCGCGCACAACCCCGCCGTGATTCCGCGCAATCACCTCGTAGAAGCCGCCCTTACCGCCGCCGCAGAACAACAAGATCTTTCGGTGATGGAGCGCCTGCTTGCGGTGCTTGCAAACCCTTACGCTGCGGGTGCCGCCGCAGAGTTCACCTCGCCGCCACCCCCCAGCGCACAAATCTATCAGACATTCTGCGGGACTTGAAGTGATGGAGTGCTGTAGCGGCACCTCTATGAGTGTCGGAGCGAATGAGATGCGCGAAGCTCTTTGGTGAAGAATTTGCGGTGCCGTCGCATCGACGGTCACAGACACGCCGCTACATGCGAAGCTGGGTTCGACCCCTCTCGCGCTAGGGCAGCAATGGCTCCACCGTGACCCGCTCGACGCCTAAGAGATCTCGCAAGCGCGTACGGAGCGTGGCTTCCACCGTATCGAGCATGCCACTTTTTTCGGCTTCGGCACGCATTTGCTCACGCAGCTCGCGGAGGATCTGGGCGCGATCCTCGGGCTGCACGCGGTTGAGCCAGCCGCTGTCCTCGCTCAGCACATCGTAATCGACAAGCTCCACGGATAAGATTTCCGGCTTGGGGAAGTTTGCTACAGGTTGACCATTTTCAATCCTCAGCGAGATTCCATTCTGCAAGCGGTAGCCGCCCTTCACCTGATAGTGGCCACGCACGATGAGCCGCTTCGTCCCCAGCGGCAGGCCGGAAAACGCCTCGGATTTCTCAATCGTCCGGGTGGCGCTCATCCGCATTTCTAACAATCCAAGCTCATTGATTTCCGCCGTTTCGATGATTTCCGCCCGGCCCTCCACGATGCGGGTGTCCTGATTGGTAATGGCGCCTAATACCTCTTTCAAGCCGCGCTCCACGCTGCGTTTAGTCCCCGCCACCATCCGCTCCAACGGCGAAACAACGACGAAATAAAGCCCGCCGAGAATCGCCAAAGCGATGATGCCCAAGCGCAAAGTCCGCCACAATTCCGTCCGGTGTTCCATGGAGAAAACCTGTAACACGGGATTTCATTTTCGTCGATGCCAGATCCAAAGGCAGGTAGAGCTTGAGTCAATCGAGTCCGGCCCTGAGAATTTTCTGCCAAAAATCTTGACACCGCCTCGAAAAATCTTCTTCTTTCCGCCCCGTGCATGCACCAAGGCAGGCGCGGAAGGCGCAAGGCACCCGTAGCTCAGCTGGATAGAGCGTCTGACTACGAATCAGAAGGCCGGGGGTTCGAATCCCTCCGGGTGTACCACTCTTAAAACCCTGTGACTCAAAATGTTACAGGGTTTTTTGTGGGCGGATTTCAAATTCTCAAAAGCGTTTAAAATGCGCCAAAATGCGGGTTTTAACACGATCTATTGCACGGGTCGTTGCACGGTGGACTTCTCACGAACGGGCGCGAAATGGGATCATGGGTCGATCTAAAGTGCTGAAGTGGCCGAATCCTCCAATTTCACCGTGCAACTACCCGTTGCGCGGATGGTGTATCTCTTGCCGGTTGGCCCATTGAGGCACTAAGAAAACCCTAAGAAACCCCTAAGAAACCCTAAGGTTTTTAATTTCGGGCGAGTAGTCTCCAAAATCTTCCACACTAAGAATTGCTCAGAATTGCTAAGGTTTCGAGATTTTCGTCAGCGGCTCGTTCTCCCGAGCATCGCCTGAAACCCAGCTTCTCTATTGGCAGCGACAAGTGCATCACAAGCACGGCAGCTTTCTTTGTAAGCGTGCCTGCGCTCCTCATATTCAAGGTGCCGCATGGTGGCGATGTATTGGGCGACGTCCGGCTTCCTACTCAACCGATGGCCGTTCACGTAGGCCGTTGCCCTGGAACATTTGAAACCGGCCTTCTGGTAAGACTCAGCGAGTGACTCATACGCTGCGACAAGTAAGGCAAAGCGAAGGTGCCGGGGATCGGCTGGCGGCGTGGGTGGGACTTCAGGTGCGTTTTCCATGATTTTTGATAGGGATGGGAACACTAAGAAATGTTGAAAATTGTTGACGTTTGAAATCGTAGGAATTTCTGACGTCCCCCATTGGGGGGCGTGAAATCATGTCGGGAATCTCCAGCTACCTACGCCGGGGACATGGTGGAAGCGGGGAATCGGGAGGTTCAGCCCGTTTCCGTTTGGACATGTAATGATGCAGTTCTTCCCATGCCCATTTCATGCGGGCCATCCAAAAGTCTTTTAGATGGGGTTCCGCCTCGATCCACCCTTTGCGGAGGAAGTCTAGGTTGCGGTGGCATTCCTGAATGATGTCGGTGAGTTTCATTTTTCGGGTTGGTGATTCATTCGCTCGATGTTCCTTCATAGTCGTCTTGTGCCTGGCTCCGGTTTCCTTGTCTTTCCACTCGCGGACGGTGTCGACGATATCGGCAATTTTTTTCATTCGGGTGAGTTGTCCCAGAATCCCGGGTGTATAGGGTTATGGGATTCTGGAACAAACATTTCCCAGAGTCCCAGAATGGTCCCAAAACCATTCTGGGACGGAGGGGAATCGACGGAGGTTTCAAGATTTTGCACGGTTCCAGCCTCCTCCTGCGGTTTGAATGATTGCACCACGGTCCTTCAG
>JBBRIB010000048.1:0-11760 GCA_038221745.1 Verrucomicrobiales bacterium | reverse complement strand
TTGCTCAGAAGTCACCATCCACCTCATCCACCTCCGCGCTCATCGTCTTCGACGCGTCCGGTAGCATGTGGGGCCAGATCAAGGGCAGGGCGAAGATCGAGATCGCCCGCGAGGTGGTGGCGGACCTTGTCCGTGACCTCCCCGCAGAGACGGAGCTGGGGCTCATGGTTTACGGCCACCGCCGTAAGGGCGATTGCGCGGACATCGAGTTGCTCATCCCGGTCGGCAAGGTGGACAAATCCGCCTTTATCAAAACCGTCAATGACATCATGCCCAAGGGCATGACCCCCATCACCGCCTCGCTGGAACTCGCTGCGGAAGGACTCGGCTACAAGGAGAGCAAAGCCACCGTGATTCTCGTTTCCGACGGGCTGGAAACCTGCGATGCGGATCCTTGTGCCGCCGCGAAAAAGCTCGAACAACTCGGTGTCGATTTCACCGCCCACGTCATCGCCTTCGACCTCAAACCGGAGGAAACCGAAAAACTCCGCTGTATTTCCGAAGCCACCGGCGGAAGATTCTTCCCCGCGTCCGATGCCGCCTCGCTCAAAGATGCCCTCGACCTCGCAGTCGGTGCGGCGACCGTCCAGCCGGAGCCCGCACCGAAAGAAACCCGCACCGCCAAACTCACCGCCCCGGACACCGCCGTCGCCGGCTCCGAAATCGAAATCTCATGGGAGATCGATACCGTGAAGGGCGACTACATCACGCTCGCCAAAGCCAGCGCGCCGGACCACGTGAATGCCAGCTTCAGCTACACGCATGAGAAAAAATCCGCCAAATTGACCACTCTCATCGAGCCTGTGAAAGCCGAGGTCCGCTACATCTCCGGCATCACCGCCAAGGTCCTCGCCCGTGCGCCGATCCAGCTCACCGAGTTTTCCATCGCCCTGAAAGCGCCCGCCGAAGCCATCGCCGGAGCGCCCGTCACCATCGGGTGGACCGGCCCGGACTACGAGCGGGATTTCATCACCATCGTCCCGAAAGGCACTGAAGACGGGGTTTACGAAAAATGGAATTACACCAGGAAGGGCAACCCTCTGGAAGTCATCGCCACCCACACGCCCGGCCCTGCGGAGATCCGCTACATGAACGAGCAGGGTAATGCCGTACTCGCCCGCCAGCCGATCAACATCATCCAAGGCAGCATTTCCATGAAAGCCGCCACCGAGGCCGTCGCCGCTACCAGCGTCACTATCGAGTGGACCGGGCCCGATAACAAAGGCGACTTCATCACCATCGTCCCGAAGTCCGAAAGTGACGGAACCTACCAGAAATGGTCCTATACCTCCAAGGGCTCCCCGCTCGAAGTCATCGCTACTCGCACGACAGGCGAGGCCGAGATCCGCTACATGAATGAGGATGGAGACAAAGTGCTTGCCCGCACCCCCATCACCATCACCGCGCCAATCATCACTCTGAAGGCGGAGCCTCAAGGCATCGCCGGAGAAAAGATCGCCATCGAGTGGACCGGCCCGAACGCTCCCGGGGACTACATCACCATCGTCCCGGAGTCCGCAGAGGATGGAAAATACGAGGACTACGCCTACACCAGCGCCGGTTCCCCCGCCGCAGTCAACGCCTGCACCGCCGGTCCAGCGGAGATCCGCTACATGAACGAGGATGGTAACACCGTCCTCGCCCGCATCTCCATCACCGTCATCGCCGCCGAGGAAAAGCAATGAGCCGACCTCGGTCTCTCGCTTGTGCAAAACTGGCTGATCGGACCGGTGCTGATGTGGCTGCTGGCGGTGGTTTTCCTCCGCGATCAACCGGAATACACGGTCGGACTGATTCTTATCGGGCTGGCGCGCTGCATCGCCCAAGCACGGCCAGCCCGGCGATCCTTAGCATCCGGCGTTCACCCCACTTTGGCATGCGGCCCATGGCGAGGCCGCGATTCCCGCACGAAACAATCCACCTGCTCCTTCGGCCTTTATTCCAACAAAACCCGCTGCCAAACCCCGCTCAGCCGTGCATGCACCGCCCACCGCCACGGTGTCAATTACAAATCCTCGATGCGGCCGCATCAACGATTTGTAAAACCTAAAAAATCAAAGTCAGCAAATCGTCGCAAAATCCCTCGACCCAATTCGGTCCGCAACAGGAAAGCTCTCTAATCCTTAGGTTCCTTTGTTTCCTTCGGTAGAAATTCTCAACAGAGGCACGCAGAGGGGGCGAAGGGGTTGGCGCGCTGCGGGCGGCGATCACTCATTTTTCATGCACCGCAATGCCCATCCCGAGTCAAAATCTTCGCTGACCACTGACCACTCGCCAATTATTTCTCTCCTCCCCAATCTATCTCCCCTCTCCAGAAAAATGATTCCGCCAGAAATGATTCTGCCATGATTCCCCCATTCCAACTGAGCAAGATCATTTCCTCAGCGCTCCTCTCCACAGTTCAATCCTACAGGACGCTCGATGGCGGATAGCTGAAACCGTAGCAAAATGATAGGGCAAAATCATTTATGGCAGAATCATAATCAACAGAGCGGTCCGTCCCTCAGAACCGAGGATTCCGAAACTGATTTTCAAATATGAGCGAGGCGATCCGACCTCATTCATACCACCAAGAAGCAGTGGAAGAGCTTGAAGCGCCGCTCCGAAAAGTGGAAGGATAGTCGCAATCTTGAATCCCTCGGCTCAATGCATGGCTGGAAGCACTTGCCTTCGATTTCCAGCTCTGCCCTGTGTCCGGCCAGATGATTCGCCATGCCGGAAACTGCTTTGCCGATTTCACCATCCATGACGAATCCAAGCATGCCGCCATGGTCGTGCCCCTTTGCGTATTTTTCGGAGATAAAACGTGCGACACCTTCCTTTCGGTATTCGCCATACAGAGTCTTCCCGTTGAAATGTAATCGTTTGCACTCCCAAATGAACCGGTGGTGACTACCTAAGTCGAAGGTGATGTCCGTCCGCCCCAGATGGGTTTCTAGTCCGGCGTCCAATTCGTCTCGCTGTCCATTGATGACATAGTCAGCGAACCACTCCCACCCCTCGCATGATTGCAACCGCAACAGGGCAAAGACGAGTTGCCTTGAAATCGGATCCTCTCGTCTCGACGGAGTGGTGCGGTATCCTTGATCAAAGGCCTCAAGTGTCGCTGCAATCAGCAAAGTGACTTCCTGCGTGAAGTCGATCTCCTTGAGAAGGCTTGTTTTTCTCGACACAATCATTGGGGTTTTGACCGGCGAAGATTTGCCAGATGGGAAATGATCTCATCAGCGTCGTTCAAAGCAGCCGACCGAGTCCAATGCCTGAGGATGTCGGGCTTTAGGATGTAAACATGGTCTTCTTCCAGGAATTTGAATCCCCGCAAATACTGAAACGGAGCATCCTCATTACCGAGAGCCTTTTCCATTCTTGATAGAATTTCGGAGAATTCATCGCTTGTCTGATCAGGTTTTAGTGGACCCGCTCTGGCCTTTTTCCGCCCGTCATCTATCAGGCGGATGACAAGAAGACGCAGGCGGCTTTTTTGAATCGGCTTCAAGACGCTTTCGAAGGCAATCTTGCGACGGGAGCCGAACTTCGAGATGAATTGATTGATGCTCTGGCAAAGAGTTTCCTGATAGGAATCAATCTCAGGGTCTTTGGGATTCATCAACGCAGGGCCCTTGCCCTTTCTGCCGCCCGGGCGAACGCTCGGGCTATGGATCCGGCAGGTGTCTTCAATGAGGATGCGTTCATTCTTTCCAACACCGTAGTATTGGTAGATCAGCTCATCCAAGCGTTCCTTGGTCAGACGTGACTCGTCCGGGTCGAAGAATGCTCCCTGTTTCTTCTTGGCGGCAGCTAGCTTTTCAAACTCCGTAAGAATTTGATCCATGATGTTTTCGGCGTCAGGAGCAGCGTATGGGCTATTTGGAAGTGGAAATGGGAGGTGGAGTTTGTCCTCAAGATGAATTTGATTGCGTCCTGCAATCCACCCTGCGGCTGAATGGAAAATCAAATACTTGGCTAAACTGCTTTGGAAGTAGGCTGCAAGGAGGGCGACTGACCGGGGATCATTTCCATTCCCCTTGATCACATGAAATGCATGCTGGAATCGAAGGGGAATTTTAGCGGAACTATAAAATGCGAAATTCGTGAATCCTACATTATGGATAAGTAGTGGCCCGTAAAAAATATTTTCATCAGGCATGCGACGCAACAGACTCAAAGAAGCTTTTGTCCCCTTCCGGCTGAGGTGCTTTCCCAGAAACGAACCAACCGTCTGCCCATTACAGTCAGCGAGGGTGACGATAAGATCGAGCTTGGCGCCACTGTCCAGATAAGGGCTGTTTTTCCAGTCTTCTGGTAGAGGTTGACTGCTGCCTTTTGTCTCGGCCGGATAGTAAGGTTGAAAACCGACGCCACGGATGAATGGCTCTATTTCCTCGCTGTCTGGTTCTCCGGTGATTTCGCCAAGTGTCGGCATCATCCAAAGCCTTTGCAGGAACTTCAGATCGCGGGCAGACGCCTGGAACCGCGAAACCCAGAGCAAGCGGAAGGCTACGTTGTTTTTACAGGCAAAGATCTCCCGTCCATAAATCACTTTTTCGTCTCCCGGCTCCAGCGGGATCAATCCGCGCCGGTTGTCGTAATTGCAGACCTTGGGAGTGAGGTAGCAGATTGAATGTTCCTTCGATGGCTTTTCCGAGGAATAACTCATGATGAAACACGGATAATCCGGCCCGACAAATAGTTGGTTCTGATAGTCCGCCAGGTTAACGATGGTGCTAACTCTGTTTTTGCCAAACCACTCCTGGGTGAGCGTTCCCTGTTCCGCGACCAACATCGTCGTTGGAAGGACAAAGCAGGTGATTCCGCCGTCACGGTTCTTTCCGGGAGCGTCCCGCACAAAAGGAAACGCAATTTGTTTGCTGCTACGCCCGCCCCAAGGAGGATTCCCCACAATGCAATCAAAGCCGTCGGGCAAGCTCTGGAAGTCCTTGATGAAATCCGCGTGAGTGATGGTGGCAAAGCCATCCCGGTTGTCAGGTGTGGGGGTAAGGAGATTGGGAAGAATGGGTTTGCCCTTGAGGCTGGTCTTGAATTCTTCCAACTCGACGGGCTGCACCTTTTCAAAAAGGGCCAGGTAGAGGCTGAAGGCAGCAATCCGACAAGCCGTGGGATCCTTGTCCACGCCGCGGATTTGGTTGAGCAGGATATCCAGTAGCGCGTTGATCCGTGTGTGCTTATGGCGGTTCCCGTTTCCCTGATGGAACTGCCAGTGCTCGGCGAGCAGGTTGAAAGCGATGACCAAAAACACTCCGGAACCACACGACGGGTCGAGAAAGCGCGACGAGCCGACGTCCTTTCTGTTTTGGATGGCGATATTGACCACCATTTCCGCAAGATGTCGCGGAGTGTAATACGCGCCAAGTTCGTGTTTGCCCTGCGCGTCCTCCGCTTCCAGAAAGTCTTCGTAGATGGCGCTAATGGTCTCCACGGGAATATGCCGGAAGTCGTAAACCCAGAATGGCAACGTCATCTGACCTGTGCTAATTTCCTCTCCATTCAGAAAGTCCGCCAAGAGATCGAACTTTTCTGGTGTGAGGCACTCCTGCTCTGGCTTCATGTCGGGACTGAACATGCTGCCATTGAACTCCCGCTGGAGATTGGCAAACAGGTTGTCATACAGAAGCTTGACCGCCTTGTTCCCTAGTCCGCGATTGATTGAAAAGAACTCCTTGAGGTTGTTTGCTTTGCCCGGGAAGTGCTGTTTCGTAAGGAAACCGCGATCGCACAAGAAACTGATGAAAAGCAAGCGCCCGAGAAGATTGTGGGCGATCTTTTTGTCGCGAAATCCGAGTCGTTTGCGAATCTCGTTGAGATTCCTCATCAGGCAACGATCCACCGCGTTTTCGGCCTCGAATTTTTGCTGGTGATCGTCGCGGTAAATCTGTCCGGTTTCGATCTTCCGCAGGTAATCGGAGAGGCTGTTTTGCTCCAGCGCCTCGGCGACAATCGCCCACGTATCAACCAGTGAAGATTCGGACCACCGGGAATCCTTGCTCGCTGGTGGACGAAACATCGCGGAATGAACCTCGATCTTGGTCGGTTCGATCAGTAATAAAAGAGGAGCGGTGCCTTGATTCCATAGAAACCGGATCCATGGCTCCTTTTCGTCAGTTGGTATGGCCCGGCCCCGATGCTTGAGGTAGGCGGCCGGCTGGTCATCGATAATCAGCACCCCGTCGAGTTTGAGATTCTCCCAAGCTTGCCGAATGGAAAAAGCTACCGATGCGAGTTCCGGGTGCCTGGCAAGATCGTCCGGAGAAGACAAGTAGAGGGATGCCCGGGTCGTTTTAAGCCCGAGTGCATTCTCGATGTCTTGTGTAGATTGCCTCATCGGGAACTGTTTGTGGTCAAATTTTCAATGCTATATCGCATGTGTTCATTAGAACTACATCAATGGATTGCGGTACGCAAGTTCCGAGCCATCAATGTCTGATTTATTTTCGGAGGACCAGCGAAAGTGCACAAGTCATTAAAATAGTCGCAGGTGTCCCTTTGAGTCGCTTCTGGCAGTGTCCCGTCAAAATCACTGCTCCAGCAACGACCTGATCATGCTGGCGTCGAGGCGGTTTGAGATGTCTGCGTTGGCGAGGATGCCGGCTGCCAGTTTGCCTTTTTCCTGTTGGAGCTTGTGGATGCGCTCTTCGACGGTGTCCTGGCAAAGCAGCTTATGGACAAAGACGGGCTTGTCCTGGCCGATGCGGTAGGCGCGGTCGGTGGCTTGGGCCTCGGCGGCGGGGTTCCACCAGGGGTCGTAGTGGATGACGGTGTCGGCGGCGGTTAGATTAAGGCCGGTGCCGCCGGCTTTGAGGGAGATGAGGAAAACGGAGGCTTTACCGGTCTGGAAATCCTCGACGAGCTTGCCACGATCTTTGGAGGCTCCGGTGAGTTTGAGATACGGGATTTTTTCTTTAATCAGGTGGGCCTCGATCAGGCCAAGCATGGAGGTGAATTGGGAAAACAACAGGATGCGGCGGCCTTCTTCGATCAGCACGGCGAGTAGATCGGTGAGGAAATCGAGTTTGGCGGAATCAACAACGTCGTTCGAGTAGTCCTCGGGCAACAGCTTCGGGTGGCAGCAGATTTGGCGCAGCTTGAGGAGGGCATCGAGAAAGACAATCTGTGATTGCTCGATGCCGCGTGCGGCGATGGCCTCGCGAACGCGCTTGTTCATGGTGGCGCGCACGGTTTCGTAAAGATCTTTTTGGCCGGTGTTCAGCTCGATGAGGTGGACGAGTTCAGTTTTCGGCGGGAGTTCTTTGGCGACTTGGTCCTTGGTGCGGCGCAGAATGAGTGGGGCGACACGGGTTTTGAGGATTTCGTTGCGCTCAACATCGCCGTTTTTCTCGATGGGGTTCCGAAAGCGGGTGTTGAATGCGTCTTCGGTGCCGAGGAAACCGGGGACGAGGAAATTCATCAAACTCCATAACTCGCCGAGGTGGTTCTCGATGGGGGTGCCGGAGAGGCAGAGGCGGTTTCTGGCATCGAGCTTGCCGGCGGCTTGCGCGATTTTAGAGCGGGGGTTTTTGATATATTGTGCCTCATCCAACACCACCAGATGGAATGGCATGGCGGCGAGCTTATCGATGTCCCGCTGGAGCAGGGCGAACGAAGTTAGAACAAGATCGGCGTGGGGGATGGAGCGAAAATACTTTTTACGATCCGGCCCGTTGAGGATAAGGACTCGGAGATCCGGGGTGAATCTGAGGGCCTCGGCCCGCCAATTTGGCACCACCGAGGTGGGTGCGATGACGAGGGTGGGCAGGCCACGCGAGTGACCGGATTGTTTTTCCGTGAGGATGTGGGCGAGGGTTTGGAGGGTTTTCCCGAGGCCCATGTCATCTGCCAGAATGCCGTGCAGGCCATGGCGGGCGAGAAACTGCATCCAATGGAATCCGGCGAGCTGATAGTCGCGCAACGTGGCTTGCAGGCCGGTGGCGGTGGGCACGGCATCGATGCCGGAGAAGTTTTTGAGCTTGCCGGCCAGCGTGGCGAGATCCGGCGGACTGGCGATTCCCAAGCCCTCCAGCCCGGCGAGCGAGGCGGCATCGAGGGCGTGGAGACGGGCCTTGTCCGGAAACTTGGGATCGATGAGGGCGGCGAGGTGATTGAGGATTTTCCGCACACGGCCGATGGGGAGTTTCAACGCATCGCCATCGGGGAGAGGTGCGTAGATGTGGCCGTTGTTTGGCCGATCCAAGGTTTCTTCAAGAAAGTCATTTTCCAACAACCCGGCAAGGATGGGCAATAAATCGTAGCGCTGGCCGGCGACATCGAAACCCACGGAGAGGCTGAACCAGCCGCCATCGCCTGGGGAGAGTGAGCTATCCCATTTTGCAGGGTCTGCTTCGTGGACGCGGTGGCCGACGTTGTCTAAAATGGTGACAGACCAACCAAGAGCCACCAAACGGGAGACCATCTCACCGCGGAACTGGTGCCAGAAAGCATCGGTGGGGACGCGGCTGGGATCGGGAAACCAGCGGTCCGGGGTGCTGGATTTGTGGGCATCGCGGGATTTCAGGTTCAGGAGGAATCGCCATGCGGAATTTGACTGGAGCGACGAGAGGCCGGTATCGCGGAGCTGCTGGGTGGCAGCAGCCTCGGCGGCGGCATCGTGCTGGAGAATGGCAGGCTGGCCATCGGTGTGGGTGATGGAGCTGATCCAATCAGGCGCGGCGGAGCGGAGTGAAATACGATGTTTATCGTAGATGGCCCACGCCTCGGCGGAAATCCAGAAATCCGGCTCGGGCTGGCCTAACGATTGGAGGAGCAGGCGGGTGGCGCGGTCCACCGGTTCGCGGGAGACTTTGAGTTCGAAGCGTGGCTCGTAACGCAGGCGCGGCAAATCCGGCGGCGGGTCTTTCATGAGCTCCTTGGCGGTGGGGAGGGCGGCGGCGATGGCCCCGGCAACTCCACGTCCGGAAAGGCGCGTGGGATCCCGCTCCTTGGCTGCGCGCAGGATGATCGCGGCGGCGTGGTGACAAAAGCTGCCAACCTCACAGGAGCAGAAGCTTTCGAAATCCCAGGTGTTTCCCGAGTGCCAAAGGTTTACCTCCGTCTCGTCCTTGGCGATGTTTCCTATGAGGCTGATGGATCCCGGCGCGGTTTCCTCCATTTGTAAATCCCGCACTTTCCCCACAAGCGGAGCGGCGGCGGCGAGGATTTCGTCTTCAAAACGGTCTTTCCACCTGGAGTCGCCAAGAAAGGAGGAAATGTCAGGAGAATCTGGCACGGGCGGGAGGTTCAAGCATCCGCTCGTCGCGTCAAGCAAGACATGCTTTGAGCGGCGCGGGTCATTCCGTCAGCCACCGTGCCTTCATGGTTTCCGCACGGGCGAGGGCATCTTCCACGGTGGCTCCGAGGAAATTCACGTGCCCCATTTTCCGGCGGCCACGGGCGTGGCGCTTGCCATAGAGGTGGAGGCTGGCCTCGCCATCTTCGAACAGCGGCATCCAGTCAGGCGGGGTCATTTCCTCCGGCCACATGTCGCCTAACAGGTTCAACATCACCACCGGTGAAAGCAGCCGGGTGGAGCCCAGCGGCAGCCCGATGACAGCGCGGAGCTGCTGGGCGAACTGCGAGGTGGCGCAGGCGTCCAGCGTGTGGTGGCCGGAGTTATGAGGGCGCGGGGCGATCTCGTTGACAAGCAGGGAGCCATCCGTATTGAGGAAAAATTCCACGCCAAGGATGCCTCGGTAGTCGAGCGCTTCGGCGATGCGGCGGGCGATGGCGGCTGCCTCCAACGCCACGGCAGGTGAGACGCGGGCAGGGACGATGGAGACATCGAGAATATGGTGGCGGTGGCGGTTTTCCGCGGGATCATAGGTGACGATGCCGCCATCCGCACCCCGCGCGGCCATGATGGATATTTCTTTTTCAAACGGCACCCACGCTTCCAACACCGCACGCGGCGCTTCGAATTTTTCCCAGATTTCCGCAGGATCCTCGTGGCCCTCTATCTTGAGCTGGCCCTTGCCATCGTAGCCGAAGTCTGCGGTTTTTAAGACACCCGGGCCTTTGAGTTCATTCATCGCCTCGGCAAGATCCCGGGCTGAGGAGATGACGGCGAACCAGGTGTGGGGGATATTGTTTTCGCGGAGGAAATTTTTCTCGCGCTCACGGTTCTGGCAGATGGAAATGGCAAACGGGGAGGGATGGAGGCCGGTGCATTTCGCCACCTTTTCCAAAGTCTCGCGCGGGATGTTTTCAAACTCGACGGTGGAGACGGTCACGCGGCTGCAAAAATCCTCGAGCGCGGCTGGATCATCGAAGGGTAGGTCGATCACTTCATCCGCACACTCCACGGCGGGCGCCTCAAGCCCCCCCGTCCAGATGACGATGCGGATGCCCATGCGGCGGGCGGCAAGGGCGATCATGCGGCCCAATTGGCCACCCCCGATGACACCGACGACACATTGCGGCGGTTGGATAGGAACAGAAGACTCGGACATGAAAATGTTAGATAGGCTCAAGCGGGGGCAGCGCGGCGGCTTTCACGGCAGCAGTCTGGTTTTTGCGGAACTCGGATAGCTTGCGGGCGAGTTCCGGATTTTCATTGGCGAGCATGGCCACGGCAAAAAGCGCGGCGTTGACCGAGCCAGCCTTGCCGATCGCAAAAGTAGCGGTGGGAATACCGGCGGGCATCTGCACGATGGAAAGCAAGGAATCCACGCCTTGCAGGGCCTTGGATTCCACGGGCACGCCGAGCACCGGGATGTCTGTGATGGCAGCGGTCATGCCGGGTAAATGGGCGGCACCGCCAGCCCCGGCGATGATGCATTTCAAGCCGCGGCCACGGGCATTTTGCGCATAGGAAACGAGTTTGTCCGGCGTGCGGTGGGCGCTTACGACTTCTGCCTCCCACGCCACCCCGAAGTCGCGCAAGGTCCGGGCAGCGTGCTCCATCGTCGGCCAATCCGAGGTGCTTCCCATAATAATTCCGACGAGTGGCGCTGCGCTCATGCCAGCAGCGTGGCGGACAAGCTGCCTCGCGTCAATACGTTGGGTAAAGCGGGCCGCGCCTTGGATTGAATGCGGATGTTTTGGAAAATGATCCGATTTTGGTGTGGATGCCGCCCACCGCCCCTGATAGACACCACCGCATGACGCAGTGGTGGAACTCATTGATCGGCCCTTCGCAGGTTTTCTGGGGCATCGCCATTGCCGCGAGCATCCTACAGGTCCTGATGTTCCTCGGGTCCATGGTTTCCGGACACGATCTGGATCATAATACTGGCAATGGAGACGGCAGTGCGGTGGATGGGGTGAAACTTGTCTCCGTCCGCGCCGTAGTCGCCTTTCTCGTCGGTTTCGGCTGGGCGGGGGCTTTATTCCTTAGAGATGGATTTTCCCTCACCGGCGCCACCCTCATCGCGGTGGGAACTGGATTTGTGTTCATGGCGGTGATTTTTCTAATTATGCGGATTCTCATGTCCCTGCGCTCCGATGGAACCCTGGACTACAAAAACGCCATCGGCCAAACCGGCCAGGTCTATGTTACCATTCCCGGAAATCGCGGCGGCCAAGGGCAGGTGGAAATCATGATCCAAGGCAGACTCGCCACCATCCTCGCCGTGACCGAGGGCGCGCAATCCCTCGCCCCGCTCACCCCCATCATCGTCCGCTCCGTCGAAGGGACAAACCTTCTCGTCGTTTCTCCTACCCACTGATCACCGCCACCTGTTAGCCCCCATATATTTATGCCTAATTTCACCATCATCATCCTGATTGCCATTCTCGCCTTCGTTGTCTTTG